>DASUMY010000021.1:0-10901 GCA_036277435.1 Sulfuricurvum sp. | reverse complement strand
TAGTATCCGCCGCTCGCCATAATCCCTGCGGCATAAACTACGGTAGGTTTTGTTTCGGCAAGCCGCTTGATGGCATAGGCGATTTCAACCGAAGGGGCAACGGCACCGCCGGGGGAATCGATACTGAATAAAACCCCTTTGATATCTTTATTTTCTCTCGCTTCATTCAGCTGCTCGACAATAGACGTGGCGTCGAGGATAGGACCTACCAGGGCGATTTTTTCAAGATTATGGGGCGTAATACCGTCTTCGTTAGAGGGAATGATGAGCCATAGGACAAAGAGGACCAACAGCGTCGCTTTAAAATGTCCCTGTATGAACCGCAAGCCAGAGGCGAGACACGAGCCTATTTTCTTAAGTGTTTCCATGTTTATGTCCTATAACGTTTTCACCCTGGATGTAAACGGATTCAATCGCTCCGGGGCGCAACAGTAAATGAATCGGAAGCTGGTCATTGATCGGATAATCCACACGCATAACCAGTAAATCCGCATCGAAGTTAGGTGCGATTGTACCACAATTCAGCCCCAATGCTTGGGCTGCATCCACAGTCACACTTCGCCATAATTGGCGGGATAGCTTCAATAAATCATGACCGTGGTGCATAAACAGGGCAATCTTCATCTCTTCGAATAAATCCAGAGCATAATTGGAACTCAATCCATCCGTACCGCAGACCCAGCGAATGTCTGAGGCTTGCAATCGCTCTAAATCGATGGTTCCATTCCCCAGCAGACGGTTGGAAATCGGGCAGTGGATAACGGTATGATGACCGCTGCGAATGTGATCTAATTCTTCTTTTGTCGCATGAACGACATGGGTAAACAGGGTCGGAGTGTCACGAAAATAGCTCAGAAATTCCAGGGGGGTATTGGCGGCTTCGTGCTGTTGTAAAAAATTCTCGAAAAAGGGTTTGAAATCACCGCTGTTTTGATCGAGCCACTCCCGCTCGGCAGGACTCTCCATAAAATGGGCCGTAACGCACAGATGATTTTCTTTGGCATAGCGGAGCGCTTTTTTGATAATGACCCGATGAACGGAATAGGGGGAATGGATCGCCAATGCGGGATGAAACCCCTCTCTTTTTACGGTTTGCGATGCAAAAAGACGCTCTTGGAAATCGCCATACAGAGCATCGGCCATTTTAGGATCCGAACCGATGAGCTCATTGAAATAAACGACTTTCTGAGGGGCGGCGGCACACGCGTCCAAATCAAATCCATAGGAGCTCACGGCGCCGAAGGCGGTAATACCTGAAGAGAGCATGGAGTGGATCGCCTTTTTCATGCAGGAGTCGTCGCAGGTGTTGATCAGTTCATCACGGTTGGCAATAACGCTGGATAGCCAAGGCATGAAACCTCCATAGGTGAGGTGTGAGCGGTTGGCGCTGAATTCCAGATGGACATGTGCGTTGATCAGGCCGCTCATGAGGATAGACCCCTCCCCAAGCTCATGGCATTGATCAGCGTATTGTTCGCGCAGTTCATCGTTAGGGGCTATGGTGATGATAGTTTTATCAAAAACGATTCCGTGATGACGCAGCACCGCATCATGGGTAAAAATGGCATCAGCGAGAAGTATGTGCAAAGCAATCCTTTGGAAAACAATCAATAAATGTAAGTATATCGAATGTGTCTATTTCCCGGATAAAAAAGTGAGCGGAAGTGTTGAGCGGAAATCTCTTTTTAGTTCCTTATAATCTAGTAGTGCGTATAATCAAAACTTAAAAAGTTAAAGTCAAGGTTTGTGAATGAAAATAGCGGTAATCCAAGGTCCTAATCTCAATATGCTGGGCGTTCGTGAACAGCAAGTATACGGCCCGATGCGCCTTGAGCAGATTCATGCTCAGATGAAAGAGTTCGCAGCTCAAAACGGTATTGAAATTGAGTTTTATCAAAGCAATCTTGAGGGTGAGATTGTTGATCGTATTCAAGAGTGCTATGGTGACACGGACGGAATTATTATTAATCCGGCGGCATATACGCACACCTCTATCGCGATTCGCGATGCGATCGCTGCGGTAAATATTCCGACGATTGAAGTTCATATCAGCAATATTTATCGCCGTGAAGAATTTCGCCAAAAAAGTATGACGGCGCCTGCGTGTACCTCTTCGATTATCGGTTTTGGCCCGTTCGGGTACCATTTGGCGATGGTAGGGATGATGCAGATTTTGAGTGAGATGAATGCAATGCGCCAAGCACAGCAAGGTGCAGCTGCACAAGCATAACGTCCTATGCCCTTACAGCGCAAACTGAGTGATGCATACCGTGTCGTGATTACCCCCTTTTTTCCTCAAAAGAGAGCGCGCATACCAGGGTATCGCTACCGCGTCGTATTGGGTGTAGGGGGGAATATGGGAGATACGCAGCGGCGTCTGCACCATTTATGGACATATTTGCGCCGAGCTTCGCAGCTGTATCCGATACAAAGCGGTGTGATCGTACGTAATCCCCCTTTTGGATATACACAGCAGGCTGATTTTGACAATACGGTGATTGAAATCGCAACTTCCCTTTCACCGCGCAGATTATTGCGGCGGATTTGGAGAATAGAGAAACATTTCGGACGCAAGCGGAGTTTTGAAAATGCTCCAAGAACGCTCGATTTGGATATGATATTTGTGGATAATTTATCTATCAATACGCCAGAACTTATTGTCCCGCATCCAGGGTGGAAAAAACGGTTGAGTGTTTTGATTCCCTTGCGAAGTTTGGGAAATAACGGAAAGAAAAGACGGAGACGATATGAAAATCTTGACCTTTAGCGGTTCTACTCCTGCCGAAGCGCTTAAAAAAGCGCAATTGGAAGTGGGTGAAGATGCGATGCTCATTGAAACCCGGGAGATACAAAAAAAATCGCTGGGTAAAAATGCACTGTATGAGATTGTGGTCGGTATTGAAGAGGAATCACGGCCTGCACCAAAACCTCGACACAAAGAGCCGTTAACCCAACAGCGTCCCCTGGCTCAAAAAAGCAGTGATGTCCTTTACAATATTTCCGAAGCGGCGAAACAAATTTCGAAAATTGCTGAGGTTACCGAGGAAGAACGTCTCCCGAAACAAGCACCTGCGGCGGACAGTGAAGATTTGAAGAAAATCAAAGACGAGATCGAAAAACTGGGCGACAAAGTCAAACTGATTCAAAATATGTTTTGGAATGAAAAATCACCGAAAACCTCGATTGCGATTCCGCCTGAATTTGCGGAGATTTATCGTTTGGCTCAGCAAAGTGGTATGAATCAGGAACATTTGGATGAAATTATGCAGCTCACTTTGGAGCATATGCCCTCAAAGATGCGTGAAAACTCCGAAACGGTGAAGCGCTATTTTCAAGTGCTGTTGCGTAAAATGATCCCGGTTCGTCTTGAAACTCCCCCTAAAATGGGCGGGAAAAAAGTGATTATGCTCGTAGGTCCTACGGGGGTCGGAAAAACGACGTCAATTGCGAAACTGGCGGCACGCTATTCGTATTTGATGGAAAAAAAGTACAAAGTGGGCCTTGTGGTACTGGATACCTATCGTATCGGCGCGGTGGAACAGCTGATGCAATATGCCCGTATGATGAAGCTCGGAATTGAAACGGTTGTCGATCCTCCTGAATTTTCAAGTGCTCTGAATGCGTTGCGTTACAGCGACTATATTTTAATTGATACGATGGGTTCCTCTCCGTATGACAAGGAGAAGATTGAAAAAATCTACGAATGTCTCCGTTCAAACGATACCGATTACAGTGTGGATGTCGTATTGGTTATGCCAAGTTCCATCAAATATGAAGATTTGAAATCAACCTACGAAAATTTTGCCCCCCTTGGGATTGATACGATGATGTTTACCAAACTCGACGAAACAAGGGGATTCGGGAATATTTTTTCACTTGTCTATGAGACGAAAATACCGATCAGCTATTTTTCAATCGGTCAAGAAGTTCCCGAAGATCTTGTGGTGTCGAACAGTGATTTTTTAATCGATTGTTTATTGAACGGATTTCGAAAAGGTGAGGCTTCATGACACACCAGGCCGCAAAGCTCGAAGCACTCGTGAGTCAGAACCGTCATACAACCCCTAAAAAAACCCGTTTCATTGCGATTACAAGCGGAAAAGGGGGCGTGGGAAAAAGTACGATCAGTTCGAATATGGCGCATGTTATGGCAAAGCATGGACTCAAAGTAGGGATTTTTGATGCCGACATAGGACTTGCTAATCTTGACGTCATGTTTAACGTCAAAATAAAAAAGAATATTCTTCATGTCCTCAAGGGGGAAGCAACCGTTGAAGAAATTTTGGTCCCGATTGAAAAAAATCTGGTTCTTATTCCCGGCGAAAGTGGCGAAGAGATTTTAAAATATGCCTCATCAGGATTGTTTGAACGTTTTATGGATGAAGCGCATGTCTTGGATGATTTGGATGTGATGATTATCGATACGGGTGCCGGGATCGGGGAACATATACAACTTTTTTTACGGGCATGTGATGATGTGATCGTCGTTACGGTTCCCGATCCGGCGGCGATTACTGATGCATATGCAACGATTAAAGTGACTTCACGTCTTCGTGATGAAATAAATGTTATTATGAATCAGGTTCGAAGTGATAAAGAAGCAGCTGCATTGTTTGAAAAAATTCAAAAAGTTGCTTTGTCCAATATTGGGGAAAAACTCCGTTTGAACTATTTGGGGCAAATTTCGAGTGATCCAAAGGTGTCGATGAGTGTCAAAAAAAGAGCCCTTTATTCGAGAGAATTTCCTTCATCAACCCCTTCGGCCGAACTGGAAATGATTGTTAAGCGGATTGCAAAAAAATTGGAACGAAATGTGCTGGTAAATCCCCAAGAGAGTGGCTTAGGCGGATTGTTTAAACGGCTGATGGAGCACTTCTAACTTTGATCAAGGTTTAGCATGCGGGGTTCGAATTTTGTCTCTTTTTTAACGGTACAGGGCTTTATTGCCGGAATCGTTTTTGGGATATTGCAATCGACATCTGCTGAAAATTTTTTGGTTTTAGTGGTCCTTATTACCACGTTTTTCCACCTTTTTGCGCATGTGTGTATCGGTTTTTATTTTCATACGCTGGGGATTAAAGCCCATCCGTTTCCAAAACATTCCCATGAGCGAAGTTTGGATAACTACGTACGTGAAATCAATCGCCGGGAACAGTTCATTGATGCCTATTATGTCCATAAAGCAGATTTGTTAGACGATAGCGAAAGGGGGAATGCATGAGCGGTGCCAATGTTTATACGCAAGAACTAAAACATTTAGAAGATCAGTTGGCATTGCAGTATCTCCCTGCGGTCAAAGCAATGTCGTTCCGTCTCAAAGAACGTCTTCCCAGCTCGATCGATTATTTGGACCTTTGTGCCATCGGAACCGAAGAGCTGGTGAAACTGGCGCGCCGTTATGATGAAGTGCAAAACGATTCTTTTTGGGGATATGCAAAAACAAGAGTCTATGGCGCCATGCTGGATTATCTCAGATCACTCGATTTAGTGAGCCGTTCGAGCCGCCGGTTGATCAAAGAGATTGACAAGGCGATTGAAATTTATTTGGCGGAACATGACGCAGAACCGACCAATGCCCAATTGGCGGAAATTTTGGGGCTTGAAGAAGAGAAAATCAATGAGGCACGTGTCGCATCCGATATCTACACGGTACTGCCCTTGGATGATCAGTTGGGCAATGAGATGGACGGCGGTACGTTGGAGCGTATGGAGCATGAAGAACTGATTGATGCGATCAAAGACGTCTTGATGGGCTTTGAGGAACGGGAACAAATGATCATTCAGCTCTATTATTTTGAGGAATTGACGCTCAAAGAGATCAGTGAAATTGTCAATATAACGGAATCGCGTATTTCGCAGATTCATAAATCGGTTATTCGACGTATTAAAGAAGCGGTGGAAGGATAGAACGTGGCTGATATTTTATCCCAAGAAGAGATTGATGCCCTCTTAGACGTCGTTGATGACGAGGGTGATGCGGGTTTAGAGGTAGAAGAAGAGAGTGTTTATTCTCACCGCCAAATTACCCTCTATGACTTTAAACGTCCCAATCGTGTATCCAAAGAGCAGTTACGGGCCTTTCGCGGTATTCACGACAAGATGGCACGATCCATTTCATCCCAAATTTCAGCGATCATGCGCTCGATTGTCGAGATTCAGCTGCATTCCGTTGATCAGATGACGTACGGCGAATTTTTAATGTCGCTTCCCAACCCTACGAGTTTCAACGTTTTTTCGATGAAACCGCTGGAAGGGAATGGGGTATTGGAGATTAATCCTTCCATTGCCTTTCCGATGCTGGACCGTATTTTAGGGGGGCGAGGAGAGCCTTTTGAAGCAAATCGCGAGTTTTCGGATATTGAGCTTTCGCTGTTTGAGACCATTTTGCGCGTTATGATGGGGACATTGCGAGAGGCGTGGGGGCCGGTTACGGACCTGTATCCGCAAGTCGAATCGAAAGAGTCGAGTCCGAATGTCGTTCAGATTGTCGCTCAAAATGAAATTGTTGTTATGGTCGTTATGGAAATCATTATCGGGCACAGTTCGGGTATGATGAATATTTGTTATCCCGTTATTGCATTGGAACCTATTTTACCGAAATTGGCAAGCCGCGATTTAATGCTCAATGAAACCAGCTCTAAAAAAAGCCGTAACCAAGAGCTCCAAGTGTTGCTTGGGGGAGCTCATGTCAACGTGGAAGTGAATCTGGGGTCTGCGGAGTTGACACTGCGCGAACTGATGGACATCGAAGAGGGTGATATTCTGCGCTTGAATCTTCCGGCCAATGATGTGGTGAGCGTCAGTGTTGATGGAAAAGAGCGATTTATCGCGGAAATGGGGTTACGCCGTTTCCGAAAATCGGTTCAGATCAGTAAAATAATTGATACGGAAAAAGATGCCGTGAAACGAACCCTTAAAGAGTTTGAATTGAAACGAAAAGCTCGTATCAGCGGTGCAAAAGAGATGTTAAAAACTCCAACAGACGAGTTTGAAGAGGATGAATAATGAGTGATTTTACCGAATTGTTTTCTGGGGAAACCGTAGCAACCATTGAAGGGCTGACAGGTCAAGCGCCGTCGGTTATTTTTAAAGAAGCAGAAACGATTTCGATTGTTTCGAATGTGATCCCTCCGATTGCATGCGTACGACTCAGTTTTTCAGGTGCAGCGTCAGGAAAAGCGATCATTTTGGTTCCCCCTTTCCTTGCTACGGCACTGGGTGATATGATGCTCGGCGGTGATGGCGAGGGGAAAGAGGATATGAACGAGGAAGATCTCGATGCTATTAAAGAGATTATTTCGAACATCACCGGTGCCATGAGTACGACCCTCGCTTCTCAAAAAGAACTTCCCAAATTTACGATCAAAACGGACAATGCGACTTTTGTAAACGATAATGGAGATGTTGATCTCGACGGGTATGCAAAAATGTATGTTTTTACGTTTGCGTTGGGAACCATTAACTCACTGATTATATTTGCCGTGGATTCTGCCATTCTTGCCGCTCTTGAAGGGCCAAGTCTCTCAGCTGAGACATCGCAGGGCGCTGTACCGTCCAATAATATATCCTCAAGCAGCTCTAATGAGAGTTTTTCACGCAAACTTGATGATGCTGAGATGAAAAATATCGGCTTGATCCTCGATGTTAAACTCCCGGTACGTGTCCGTATCGGCAAGAAAAAGATGCTGCTCAAAGATGTTCTTAGCATGGACATCGGTTCCGTCATCGAACTCAATCAGCTGGCTAATGACCCTTTGGATATTTTGGTGGATGATAATGTGATTGCGCAGGGGGAAGTGGTTATTGTTGATGGAAACTTTGGGGTTCAAATCACCTCGATCGGCACCAAGCGAGACCGCCTTACAAAATTAAAAGGGTAATCGATGGCTGATCGTATCCGTTCCAAAAAGGACTACGCACGCCGCTATGTTAAAGATATCAAATCCGGTGATGTGTGGAGTGTGTTTAAAATCATTGCCGACTTTGTCCAAGGATTTGATGAACTGGGAGATTTAGGTCCCTCGGTGACGATCTTTGGCAGTTCCCGTATGGATGAAAATCACCCATACTATAAACAAGCGCACCAGATATCAAGCATGCTGGGAGCACGCGGCTATAATGTTATAACGGGTGGCGGACCGGGATTGATGGAAGCGGCTAATCGCGGTGCCTATGAGCATGAAGAGGTTGAATCTATCGGGTTAAATATCGAATTGCCGTTCGAACAGCATCCCAATAAATATGTGACAAAAGGGCGAACGTTCGATTATTTTTTCTCCCGCAAAGTAATGCTGGTAAAATATTCGATGGCCTACGTTATTTTTCCCGGCGGATTTGGAACACTGGATGAGCTCTTTGAAGCGTTGACTCTGATTCAAACGAAAAAAGTGACAGGGGTTCGGCTGTTTGTCATCGGAACAGAGTTTTATACTCCGTTATTGGATTTCATTCGTACCAAATTACTGGCCGAGGGGATGATCGATGAGAGTGATGTCGATTTGATTACTCTGAGCGATGATCTGTATTTTGTAGTGACGGAAATAGAACGTTCGTTGATTACGCAAATGGCGGTATTGGAACAAGAAGGGCTGGATGATACGAAATATTATCAATCACTCTCCTCGTATTTTACGGATCGTCATGGCGGCGATGGAGGAAGTATTTAATGGCTAAAAAAGTATTGATCGGGATGAGCGGCGGAGTCGATTCTACTGTTTCGACTCTTTTGCTCAAAGATAGCGGGTATGAAGTGGAGGGTGTCTATATGAAGCTTCACTCCAAGCCTGGTTATCATGAGATACATCAGGCACGTGCCCAAAAAGCAGCCGATTTTGCGGGGGTGAAGCTGCATATCCTTGACCTGCAGGAGAAATTTAACGAGAAAGTGTTTACCCCCTTCATTGAAACGTATAAAGAGGGGAAAACTCCTAATCCGTGTGCGCTGTGCAATCGTAATATCAAATTCGGAGCGATGGTGGCATTCGCCGACTCCATTGGGGCAGATTATGTGGCAACGGGCCATTATATCCGTCATGATGGGCAATATCTCCTTCAAGCGCATGATGATACGAAAGACCAAAGCTATTTTCTCTTTTACATCGATCCGAAACTGGTACCTAGGCTGTTATTTCCGTTGGGTGAAAAACGAAAAAGTGATATTAAAGCGTATGCCGCGAGTATCCCGGGCCTTGAGTCCTTTGCGTCACAAGGGGAATCGAGTGAAATTTGTTTCGTTGAAACAACCTATGCGGATGTATTAAAGCCGTATGTGAACGTTGATCAAGAGGGTGAAGTACTCGATTTAGAGGGACATGTGGTGGGAACCCACAAAGGATACATGCACTACACAATCGGCAAGCGCAAAGGTTTTACGGTACGCGGTGCCCATGATCCCCATTTTGTTGTTGAAATCAAACCAGAGACGAATCAGATTGTTGTCGGTCCTCGCGAAGCGCTGGAGTGCCATCGGGTGAGACTGGAAAATGTGAACATGTTTGATGCGCGTAAAGAGTTTGATTGTACGGTAAAACTCCGGTATCGTACGGAAGCCGTAAAATGCCACGTCATTATCGACGGTGACCATGCAAATGTCGAATTAGAGACTCCGGTTTTGGGTGTTGCTGCAGGTCAGGCAGGGGTATTCTATGATGGAGAGAAACTCCTTGGTGGTGGCTGGATTGTTTAATCCTAAACAAAAGATAATTGCCGCTGGAATCATCGGAAATGTGATCGAGTATTACGATTTTGCACTGATCGGTTTTTTGGCCGTTATGATGGGGAACCTCTTTTTCCCTTCCGATAATCCGTTTCTCTCTTTATTGGGGTCATTGGGCGCTTTTGCTGCAGGGATGATTATGCGGCCGATTGGTGCGCTTGTTTTTGGCCATATCGGTGATCGGATAGGGCGGCGCTTTGCCTTGATGGCATCGCTTGTGCTGATGGCATTACCGACGTTTTTAATCGGGCTGCTTCCTACCTATGCGCAAATCGGCATTATGGCTCCCGTATTGCTGATACTGTTGCGGATGGTCCAGGGACTTTCGGTGGGCGGTGAATACGCCAGTTCGATTGTTTATTTGGTGGAGCAATCGAGTCCGGGGCGTCAAAATCTCTACGGTTCTTTTGTCTCCGTAGGAGCTAAAATCGGAATGGCGCTGGGATCAGGACTCTGCGGTGCCTTATTGTGGTATTTGGGTGAGGATGCCATGGGGGAATGGGGATGGAGAATCCCTTTTTTACTGAGTATTCTGATCGCCCTTGGGGGAATCTATCTGCGTCGCAACCTAACCGATACTTATGAGCCCCATGAAGACAAAACGATCCCTATTGTCGCTATTTTTCGCCATTATAAAGCTCCTTTTGGACAATTTTTAGTCATCGCATCGGTCATTTGGATGTTTTATTACACCCTCTTTATTTATCTGCCTCTTTGGCTTGAGAGCAGCGCCGGATTTACGAAAGCCCAAGCCGGTCAGATCAATACGTTTTCAATCATCACGGGGGTTATCTTCATCCCCCTTATGGCGATGGTAGCCGACAAATTGGGCTCCATTCGGGTGATGAAAATGGCGGCATTGGGAAGCATGTTGAGTGTTTTGCCGCTTTTATATATGATGGTACACGGCGGGTTCTTAGGTGCTTTGGGGGCAACCTTTGTCATGGTTATTTTACTGTGCACCTTTCAAGCTCCTATTTTTGCCGCTACGGTGCAGGGGATAGAGCATCATGGATTTCGTGCGTCGTTTACGGCGGTTATTTTAGGGAGTGCAGCAGGAATTGTCGGAGGGACAACTCCCGCGCTTATGACGTCGCTGGTCGAATTGAGCCAGGATCTGTATGCTCCGGCTTATTTGTTGAGTCTGATGTCATTGATTGCGTGGGGTGTTTTGGGGCGTATGCAA
>DASUMY010000020.1:0-4926 GCA_036277435.1 Sulfuricurvum sp. | reverse complement strand
CAATTTCCCCTGACGCTGGCGTTTGCGATCACGATCCATAAATCGCAAGGGATGAGTTTGAGCGATTACGTCATCGAAACGAATGAAATTTTTGCCCCGTCGCAGTTTTATGTGGCCCTTTCCCGATCGATATCGGCCCACCGGGTGACGTTAACGAAGCCGAACCGCTCCTGGGAACGGCTCTGTTTTGTCCATCCGAAAGCTGAAAAATTCACTCAAATTATTTCGTAATAAGGGCGATTGCAGCGCAGTGATACTTCAGTCGCATCATCAAGGCAAATTTTAGGGGTTGTAGGTGTAGAATAACCGTTTATTCACTTCTATACAAAGACGATGTGACCAAGATGCATACGATGACCCTTTCTGAATTGTTCCTGGCATTGGGTACCTCGGAAGAGGGGTTGAGTGCCGATGAAGTTCAGCGTCGCCAGCTGCGATACGGATTAAATGTATTACCCAAAATCCCGACACAACCCTGGCCTCAAAAATTAGCCGCTCAATTTACCCACTTTTTTGCCCTTCTCCTCTGGATTGCCGCCATCATCAGTTTTACGATTGCGTGGATGGATCCCGATTCCCATATGCTTCCGGTCGGATGGGCGATTATCATTGTCATTGTTTTAAACGGAGCATTCGGCTTCTACCAGGAATTTCGTACGCAGAAGAGTCTGGAAACACTTCGCAATATGCTCCCCGTAAAAGTGAGTGTTGTTCGTCAATCACAAGAACAGATCATTGCGGGGGAATCATTGGTGCCGGGGGACATCGTCCTTTTGCATGAGGGGGATAAAGTCCCGTGCGATATGTATGTGATTCAGGCATTCGATTTGTGGCTGAACGAGAGTACGTTAACAGGTGAGAGTGAATTTGTCTCTGCGGATGCCGTCGGTTCGGGACATATCAAAACGATTTTGTATTCAGGCACCTATGTGGTCAAGGGGGAGGCCAGAGGGTTGGTGTTTGCTACGGGCAAAGAGAGCCGATACGGAACGATTGCCGCGTTAACGCAAGCCGTCGATGGGGGGGTGACCCATTTGCAAAAAGAGATTGCCCATATTTCCAAAATTGTCGCGTTGAGTTCAACGGTACTGGCGGGAAGCTTGATCGTGATTGCTACGGCAGCCGGAGGGTTTGAACTGTGGAAAACGTTTTTATTTTCTCTGGGGGTTTTGGTCGCATTAATTCCTGAGGGGCTGTTGCCGACTGTGACATTGGCATTGGCGTTTGGAGCGCAACGCATGGCCTCCAAGGGATTTTTAGTCAATAGTCTGGGGGTCATCGAAAATCTGGGAGCGGTGACGGTGATCGCAACCGATAAAACCGGAACGATTACGCAAAATAAGATGGAAGTCACCGCATGGGAAGAAGAAGGAGACCGTACCCCTTCTTTGACCCTTCTGAATGCGGCATTACTGTGCAATCGTGCGGATGAGATGAACGGTGATCCCGTCGAGCAGGCGCTCATGCGGTTTGCCAATGGCTATGTTTCGGTGGAGCATCGACGTCGTGAGTGTCCGATGGTCAGTGAGTATCCGTTTGATTACCATCTAAAACGGATGTCTACGGTGCACAGGATGGAAGAGGGGTTTCGTCTCTTTTGCAAAGGGGCCCCCGAAGTCGTTCTTGCGTTGTGTCATGACGTATATACCCCTAAGGGGAAAATAGTCATCACCGCCCATGAACACCAAAAACTGATGGATAAACACGACCGCATGGCACAGTCGGGATACCGGGTCATTGCGTTTGCTGCACGGGAGATGACGGGATTGCCTTCGTCCCGGCAGGAAGCGGAAGAAACATTGACGTTTATCGGTTTTGTCGCGATGGGAGATCCTCTTAGAGAGGATATTGTAGAGGCGGTCGATTTATGCCATAAAGGAGGAATTCGTCTGTTAATGATTACGGGAGATCATCCGATCACTGCTGCGGCGATCGGAATCCAAGCCGGAATCATCACGTCGGATACGGAAGTAACGACCGGAGAACATATCGATACCCTTCCCCCCTCGGCTATCAAGCACCTGCTGCGTAAAAACCATGTCTTTGCCCGGGTTTCTCCGGAGCAAAAGCTCTCCCTTGTGACACTGCTCAAAGAGATGGGGGAAACGGTTGCGGTGACAGGGGATGGGGTGAATGATGCCCCTGCATTGAAAAGAGCGGATGTCGGGATCGCGATGGGATCGGGTACCGATGTCGCCAAGCAATCGGCCGATGCCATTTTGATGGATGATCATTTTGCGACGATCGTCAAAGGGATTGAAGAGGGGCGGGCGGTTTATGAGAATATCCGCCGTTTTATCACCTATATGCTTGCCAGCAATCTGCCTGAAGCGGTTCCGTATCTCTTTTTCTTTTGGGCGGGGTTGCCGTTAGCCCTTCCGGTGCCGCTTGTGCTCGCGATCGATTTGGGGACGGATATTATGCCGGGGTTGGCACTGGGAGTAGAGCTGCCGCATAAGGGGCTTATGAATCAAGGCCCCCGCAGCCGCAAAGAGCGTATTTTGACGGCGGGGGTCTATTTTAGAGCGTTTGGATTTTTGGGGTTGATCACCGCAGGGTTATCGATGGGGCTGTTTTGGATCTATCTTGTTTCACATGGCTGGAATGGTGAGTTCTTGGAGTGGACGAATCCTCTGTATGTACAAGCGGCAACGCTGACGTTTGCGGCGATTGTTTTCGCCCAGATAGCCAACGGACTCTCGTGCCGAAGTGCGAGAGAGTCGCTGTTTACGATTGGATGGTGGAATAATCGTTATTACTGGGGTGGTGTTGCGGTGGAATTGGCCCTTTTGATAATGCTGATTTTTTTCACTCCGTTACGTGCTGTATTTGGAACGGCACCCTTTGATCCGATCTATTGGTGGGCGGTAGGATCGGTTGCGGTTATCGTGTTGTTAGCAGAAGAGGGGAGAAAATGGGGGTTGCGAAAGATAAGCCGAAGATAAAACTTCAGCTTACCCCTCTATTTCTGGAAGCGTTTGAGGGGTTATTTTTTGTCGATTTTGCGCATAATATAAATAAACGCCGCAAAGACCAACAGTAAAAAAGACAATGCTGCAATCAAAGTAGATGCATACGGCAGATCTTTGTAATCATTAATCGAGATCTTAAAGACGACTAACAGTGCTTCGATAAACAACGCTATGATGATCGAAACCAAAAAGTTCAAGAGCGTTTTCGCGTTGAATGTTTCGGTGACATGCTGGGTTTTGGGCAACACTTCATGCTCAAAGATGGTTTTGCCCAAATCATAGACCGCCAGCCCCAGCGTCATAGCAATAACGGGTTTGAACACGGTATCAAGCCCCAGCGGTTCTGTCCCTACGATGTAGCCGCCGAAGGTGTAGAATCCGTACAGTACGACAAACAATCCGAAAAATATGAGTCCTCCCCCCATAACAGCATAGGCAGAGCGGTTCATCCATCGAAAGAAATCATTTTTTTCGATCAAATCAAACCGCTCGAGCAGTTTACGAACACGAAAGTCTAAAAACAAATACCCATCATCGACGGGATAGATGACGGTAATGCACAAAAACCCGGTTGCCGTCGAGATATAGGGTTCACTGAAATAAACCCCATGTGAAAGCTTCTCATGATCGACCAGATAGCTTCTATCGGCCCCGATATGGTCTTCTTCGACATGGTTGCGATAAATGTTCGGAGAACTTTGGATGAGCTTTTCATCGCATTTATAAATCAGTTCCAAAGAAGGAAAAGTTTTATACAGCTGCTCATGCAGTTGGATATTGAGCGATTTGATGTTGACTTTGCCCAAAGAGGTAAGGATGAATTTTTCAATTAAGTGCGCATTGGCAGTATAGCTTCGTACTAAATTTTGCATATTCTATCTCCTTAGCATCGATTTGAATGATGCAAGAATTATAGTTTAAAAAAGCACCCTTTATTGATTAAAATATAATCAGAGGCCGAGGCATTGGACGACACGTTTATCCTCTGCAAAATCGATCAGTATCCGCTGTACCCGCTCTTGCCATAATTGCGCAAAGAGGTTTTTTGTCCTTTCATCCGCACGGCCGGAAAGAACCAAGGGGAGGATTTCACCCATTCGAGGATTTGAGGGAACGATGGAGGGATCATAGGTGAGGGTGACGCGCGATTGGGTATCGATGCGCTCTAAGGCCATTTCCCCCTCTATGGGTGCTTCATAGTTTAGCAGATTCCGACGATCGAATGTTCCCCCCAATCCGTGAAAACCGCTGTTGTCTGTCGCACCCGTTATCATCGAGGCGACATTGGCGATCACCCCTACGACTCCCTCACCCAATTTTCCTTTGAGATACACGTTGATCGCTCCGCGTTGCGGGATTTCATCCCCGTACAGTGCTTTCAACCCCTTTTGCACCATCAAATAAGCACCGGCAACCGTAGGGCAGGAGTGGCCTGCGAGTTTGACGACCTCTTCGTATGTATAGGTGAGCAGACCGTTTTGGGCGGCTCCTAAGAGTTCAGCTAGCGGATCACGCACGGTAATGGAGGGGACGTCTGTAAAAAAATCAGGTGTTTTCATGGGATAGCCTTTACAATCAATGCGACCATTATAGGAAATCGAAGCGGCAAATACATTGACGCTTATCAAGGTTTGCGTTAATGTATATTAATATTATATCTATAACATATATATAGTATATATTTTATAGAGATTGTTGAATCAGTAGAAGGGGGTGAGGGGATGCAAACAATAGAAAGTGATTTGAATCAGGGGAGAAATTCCCCCAAAGGGGAATGGGGAAATTATAACTCTTCAGCGTGAGCCGCAAGATATTCAGCAACACCAGCCGTACTTGGTTTCATACCCGCATCACCTTTTACCCAGCCGGCAGGACAAACTTCGCCATGCTCATCGGTAAATTGCATCGTATCGACCATACGGATCATCTCATCGATGTTACGCCCCAATGGAAG
>DASUMY010000019.1:0-7669 GCA_036277435.1 Sulfuricurvum sp. | reverse complement strand
TGAGGGCACCTGCTATGATGTCGTGCTGCATGGGGGTATGGGCATAACGTTCGAGCAAGAGACAAAACTGTTCCCATTCGATCCCGGTTGCTGCCCCGTATCCGACCAAATAGCGTACCGGCAGATGAGGTGCTTTTTTTTGGAGAAGTGCCGATAAAAACTCTCCACCTTTGCGGGAGCCTTCGAGCACATACAAGAGGCCGATAGCTTTAGTAGGCGTGTTAATCACATCAAAAAGGGTAGTGTCGTATAGAGCAGGGGTGAGCCCCAAATCTGCTAGATCGTCGTGCAGTAAATGGATGCGGCGTCTTCGAGCGATATCGAAGCCCTCCTGATCACCCAGGAGTGCTGAAATCTTTTCCTCACTCTCTTTGGCAAAAGGGTAAAGTTTGCTTAAAATCCAGCGGTAGGGGTGCTCCAAAGAGTCTCCGTTATGCATGGCATGCATCAGGGGATTGTCTTCGATACGATTGTGAAGCGAGCGGGTCGTGTCGGCCAATGTTTGCTGTAGTGAGGGCACGGGGATATTCCTTATGAAGCTTGAGATAGTAAAATACTTAGATAAAAGACGATGATATCCAAATCGGGGAATAATTTTAATACAGATGAGAGGATTAACTCAAATTTTACTCATTTTCATCACCTATAATGCGAATTTTATGCCCCATAATATAATGGAATGTGTTGCATTAACAACATTTTACAAAGAATAGATATAAATAATGATACGAAGTAAAAAAGTTTTGATTGTTGATGATGATGCCCAAGCGCGTCAGCTGGTCCGAAAGATTCTAAAGAAGCTCGGATTTATCAAATTTTTAGAAGCTGAAACGGGAGAAGAAGCGATTCAAATTGCCCGTGAAGAACATCCAAATCTTGTATTGATGGATATTGTCATGCCAGGGATGGATGGCTATGAGGCATGTCGACAGATTAAAAGCGACCCGCTGTTACAATCGACCATCGTCATTTTTATGACAGCCGTTACCATGGATGAAATAGATGATAAAATCATTCAGGCACAGGGTGATGATCTGTTGCGAAAGCCGTTGGATGCCAGCGAGCTCTATTTTCGGGTAAAAAATTATCTGACGTTGACTCCTGCAAAAGAGGATGCGGAAGCGCAAAAAAATCAGCCAACACTGACAGAGCCTTCCCATCCCTGTGACAAAAATGCAGCTATTGATCTGGGAGAGGGGTTTTTGTATCAGCCGATCACTAAAAGTTTATGCAAAGATAATCAATACATTCCCCTCATGTATCAGGAGATATTGTTGCTGGAAGTATTGATACGCCATAAAAATCGTATTGTTTCGTATGATCAGCTTTTAGATGCCATTACGCACAACGAGAGTGAGAGTACCGTCGCCAATTTGCGGACCCTTATTAAATTGCTTCGACGCAAAACCTACAAAGAACTTATCAAAAACCTACACTCTTTCGGGTATCGGCTTGTGATCTAGGCGACAGCCAAGCCATACGATCAAAAAAAGACAAAACTCCTCTTATTTACAACTAAAAATCACATTTTACTCACAATAAAGTTATAGTATACCCCCTGAGAGGTTTTGACGGTTTCGTATCTGCCCCATAGACCTTTTTAAAATTTTCAGAGGTGTCAATCCATGGATATCGCATCGAACGCCATTATGGACCTGCAGGTTATGATTGTCGAAGATGACATACTGGCGTTGCAATGGCTTGAAAAGATATTGGTAAACCGGGTCAGACAAATCGTGACGGCAACGAACGGTGTTGAAGCGTTGAAACGGTTTGAAGAGGGGAACATCGATTTAATCATCACCGATTTAATGATGCCGGACATGAGCGGGATAGAACTGATTGATAGTATCCAACGTATCCGCACTTGCAGTGTCATTGTGATGACCAGCTATAACGACAGCGAAACGTTGGAACAATTAGTAAACCGGCACATCACGTTTTTTCTTCATAAACCCATCGAAGTCGAACAACTCTATTTGATGGTTTCACACGTGGATGAGACGCATACTGCACAACGAGAACTGGCGCAGAAAGAAGGATTGCTCCGAAAACAAATGGTTCATGCATCGATGGGGGAGATGCTCAGTGTGATTGCCCATCAATGGAAGCAGCCTCTCTCCATTATCAATGCGATTGTTTCCGAGCTTCAGATGCAAGCGATGGTGAAGGATGCAGAGAATCTTGATTATACGCAGGCGCTGGAACACATGACCACCCAGATCGCTTTTCTCTCCGATACGATGGAGCTTTTTAGAAATCTGTTCAATCCCAATAAGGAGCCTTCTGTGTTTCGTATTCGAGATCTTTTGGATCAGGCGACGGAACTTTTTCAATCCCCCTTAACGTTCTCTAACGTTGAAATTGAGATACATGATACAACAACAGGGCTTTTTAGGGGATATCCGGATGAGCTTTTTCATGCTTTGCTCATCATGATGTCAAATGCGATCGAAGCGTTTGATCCGGCACAAAGGGTAAAAAAAATTGCTATTCGTATTGCAGAGGAATGTGAACGATTGCATCTGAGCATAGAGGATAATGCCGGAGGGATGAGCCCTGACGTGATACCAAAAATATTTGACCGTTATTTCACGACCAAAGCCCATAACAAAGGGACTGGAATCGGGTTGTATATTGCCAAAATGATCATCGAAAACCGCTGTTGCGGTACGATCGATGTAGAGCCGATTCCCTCAGGAAGCCGGTTTAATATCCGTTTATCCGATAACTATTATGCAGAGGCTTAACGATGGATCCGAAAATTGCACACCTGCGAGAACTCTATTTACACCATACTATTTTATTCGTCGAAGACAATCGGGGACTTCGTGAAAATATTGTCAAAATATTAAAAACGATCTGTCCCAAGGTTCATGCCGCCGAGAATGGCGAAAGTGCATTGAGCTATTTCATACAAAACAAGGTTTCTGTGGTCATTACGGATATTCACATGCCGGGGATGGATTGGACCGAGATGATCGTCAACATGAAATTGCTGGAACCCTCCACCCGTATTATTATCCTTTCAGCCCATGATGAAAAAGAACAGTTGCATCAAGCGATTGATCTGCATGTTTTTGCGTATCTGCTTAAGCCCACACAACTGCATCAGGTACTTCACACCCTTGAACAGGCGGCCGTATCGATTAAAAACGAAGAGAACCAATTAATCCTCCATACCTTGCTGCATGATGTGTTTCATTATCAAAATAATTTACTTTTGATGTTTGAAGGGGAGAAACCGGTTTTGGCAAATCAACGTTTTTTAGATTTTATTGGGGTGGATACTTTCAATCAGTTGCTACTGCCGGAGATGGTATTGGACACGTTATTGCTCGAACACGATAATTTTCTCTTTTCGACACCTGAAAAATCATGGCTTCAGGAGACTTTCGAAAATCCCGGAAAACTGTTTCATACCAAAATGGAACGGCATGATGGAGAATATCGCCATTTGATCATGAAAGCGCGTACTATCCCGGAAAAAGAAGCCTACACCATTTTATCCTTTGATGACGTGACGGAATTGCAGCTGATGGCTATTTTTGATTCGAAAACGCATGCTGCGGATAAACGGTTAAAAGAGAGTAAAACGATCATCAGCCTTTTTAAAATTATTCACGACAATGCAGCTGAAGTTAAAATTTTTAACGTATACAAAGGATTGCCCATAATCCATGCTGCCGCCATTATCAATATTGAGGAGAACCGTATTACCCTTAAAAGCTTGTACAGCCAATTGAAAATTGTTCAACTGGTAAAAACGATGCTGATTACCTCCGAAATATTTCCCCAGGCTGTTTTAGTAAAATCGATTTCCAGTCTTAATTTTGATGAGCAGACGATTAGTTTTGAACAGATGGAATTTGTGTCGGAGAGTATTGATCAAAGAGCGAATATCCGTCTGGAACCCGATCCGAAACATACCATAACCCTTTTCTTCCAAGGACATAAAGTAGCGGGAGATTTAAGGATTGTCGATCTCTCTATCTGTTCCCTTAAAGTGGAACTGATGGCGCTTCCTGCGGGAATAACAGTCGGAGACGACATCGATATCAACATGGTGCTTTCAACGAACAATCTTCCCTCCATCATCCATACGAGGGGAAAGCTGTATCGTATCGATGAAACGAAGCGAAGTTACTATCTGATTGTCCTTTTTGAACTTCATGGTATCGATTATAAAGCATTGACCAATTATATGTCTGAACGTCAGATGAATTTGATACGGGAATTTAAATCTCAATAAAGAGTTCTTTTGGATATTTAAAGGCTAAATCACTTTCTACTCATAATAAAAATGTAATATATATTGATAATTATTGTTATAAACCATTGAATATGTTGAGCGTAGTTAACAAGGAAACTTAGTATGAAGCTAAAGAAAAATATATCAAACTTTACTCGATACCTATGGCTAACCTTAGCTGTTTTTGGTGTTTTTGCGATGACCTTTGGATTGTATGTCCGATCTGAAAAAGAGATTGCTCATGCACATGCCCTGAGACTCCATTCCCACTTTTTAGCATACGAATTACATCAGTCTACCAATGATTTAACCCGTATGGTTCACAGCTATGTCGTTACGGGGGACATTCGGTATAAACACTATTATCAGGAAATTCTCGATATCCGCGAGGGCAAGAAGCCGCGTCCCGTTGAATATCATAATGTTTATTGGGATTTAGTCCTTGCAAACGGTGAGCGGCCGCGTCCGAACAGCACGCAGACGATTGCGTTGCTGGAACTAATGAAGCAAGCCGGTTTTACCCAAAAAGAGTTTTCAAAATTGGCGGAAGCCAAATCCAAAGCGGATATGATCACTGTGACGGAAATAGCCGCGATAAAGTTGATCGATTCGGCCCATAATCAAAATGAGTCTAACCGTGCAAAAGCCAGCAAGATGCTGCATGATATTGAGTATCAACAGGCTAAGGCGGCGATTATGAAGCCTATGGGCGAATTTCATGAAATGATGGATAAAAGAACCCTCAAGGCTATTGACAATGCCCATAAGATGGCCACCATAGTACGTATGGTGTTTGTTTTGTTCGGATTGTTACTCCTCTACATGCTTTGGCGCACCTATCGCGCTTTATACGAAATTTTGGGCGGTACCGTCGATGAATTGCATCTGCATATTGTCGGTTTGGGAAGAGGGGACTTTTCATCGCCTATTGCAGCAGGCAAAGGGAAAAACAATATTCTAAGTTGGCTTGCCCTGACCCAGACGAAACTTAAACGAATCGATACCAAGCGCAAAGAAGCAGAAGCGAGAAATCTACGCCTCACGCGATTTTATGCTGCCTTAAACCAATGCAATCAAGACATCGCACGGTGTGTGAATGAAGCAGAACTTTTTCCGCAAATCTGTCGTGACGCGGTCGAGTATGGCGAGATGCAGATGGCATGGATCAGTATGGTGGATCGGGAAAATAACGTGCTTCTCCCCATTGCCTCTTATGGATGCGGGGCAGAATTTTTGGAAAAAATCGACATCTCCATCGATGAAAATGCTCCCTTTCTATCTTGTCCTGCAGTGAGGGTATTTCGTGAAAATCAGCCTTTATGGTGTCAGGACGTGAAGCATGATGTGATTAATAAGCTGTGGGATGAATGGAGTGTCGAATTTGAATGGAGATCCTATGCTGCGTTGCCGTTGCATCGCAATGGTGCCACAATCGGTACGATTATGCTCTATTCGACCGAAGTGAATGCTTTCGATGAGGCTGCACGTAATTTATTGGAAGAAATGGTGATGGACATTGACCATGCGCTGAACAGTTTTGAGCGCGAAGCACGGCGAAAAGAGGCCGAGTTGGCGCTTCAGCGCAGCGAGTTTAATCTTAACCGTGCGCAATCCATTGCCCATATCGGTAGTTGGACCCTTGATCTGCTGAGTAATAGACTGGAATGGTCGGCAGAATCGTATCGGATTTTTGGGTTACCGTTGCAACAAGCAGTTGTGTTAGATGATTTCATCTATGTCATTCATCCGGATGATCGTGAACGAGTCCTCAATGCATGGAATGAGACACTCAATGGGGCATCGTACGACATCGAGCATCGGATCATCGCAGGCGGCGAGATACGATGGGTCCGTGAACGAGCCGAAATTGAAAGAGATGCCGCCGGGAAGCCGGTTGCCGGCATCGGAACCGTTCAGGACATCACCGAACGCAAGCATTCACAAAACGAGTTAAGCAAGCTGTGGCAAGCGGTAGAGCAAAGCCCTAGTGCGATTGTGATCACCGATCTGAGAGGGAACATTGAGTACGTCAATGCCGCTTTCACAAAAGCGACCGGATACACCTCCGCTGAAGCAATCGGCAAAAATCCACGGATGCTGCATTCGGGCAAAACACTCTCTACTACCTATAAAAATATGTGGGGGAAATTGAGCCGAGGTGAGAATTGGAAAGGGGAGTTTATCAATCGGCATAAAGACGGCACCGAATACATCGAAGCTATCCATGTGTCCCCCATACGACAGGCGGATGGGAATATTACCCATTATATGGCGATTGAAGAGGACATCAGCGAGCGAAAACGGGCAGAAGAAAAAATCCACTATTTGGCCAATTTTGATATTCTGACGGGATTGCCGAATCGTATACAACTGGAAGAGCGGGCTAAATTAGCGTTTAGTCTGGTGAAGCGCAATCAGGGCAATTTGGCGGTGATGTTTATCGATCTAGACCATTTCAAAGACATTAACGATACGTTGGGCCATAGTATAGGGGATCTTTTGCTGATAGAATTGTCCAAACGGCTCCAATCCTTGCTGCGGGATGAAGATACCCTCTCACGTTTAGGGGGGGATGAATTTATTGCCTTGTTGCCGGGGACGGATTCCAATGGGGCTGAACAAGTAGCGCAGAAATTACTGGACGTCATTTCTCGGCCGTTTATTATTGAACAACATGAACTGGCCGTAACCGCTTCGATCGGTATCTCTTTGTACCCTGAAGACGGGATAACGCTGGAAATCCTTTCCAAAAATGCGGACAGTGCCATGTATCGGGCAAAAGATGATGGGAGGGACAGTTACCGATTTTTTATCGAAGAGATGCAAATACGTTCACAGCGCCATTTGCTATTAAACAATGCGTTGCATCATGCATTGGAACGCAATGAACTGCACGTCCTCTATCAGCCACAAGTTTCCATGCAGGAGGGGCATATCATAGGGGTTGAAGCGTTATTGCGGTGGAACCATCCTGAACTGGGAAGTATTTCTCCTGCTGAATTTATCCCGGTTGCGGAGAACAGCGGACTTATCTTGCCGATTGGGGAAATGGTCTTGCGTACTGCGGTACGGCAGGCAAAAGCATGGATGAACAGCGGTCACCCGCCGATCGTCATGGCGGTGAATTTGTCCGCAGTGCAGTTTAGGCATCCCAGATTGCCTGATCTCGTCAGCGATATTCTGAATGAAGAGGGTTTGCCGCCTGAGTATTTGGAATTAGAGTTAACCGAAGGGGTTGCGATGCATGACCCGCACATGGTGATTACGGTTATGAATAATCTTCACGAACGGGGGGTCCGGATGTCGATTGATGATTTTGGTACCGGGTATTCTTCGTTGAGCTATTTGAAAAAATTCAAGGTCTACAAGCTAAAAATCGACCAGTCGTTTGTACGCGACATCAGCACGGATCCGGAG
>DASUMY010000018.1:0-9257 GCA_036277435.1 Sulfuricurvum sp. | reverse complement strand
CCGATTGAGAAGATTGCCGATAAATACCGTTTTCAGATTTTAATACGCAGTGATAAAAGTACCGAATTGATTCGTGCGATTAAATCGGTAAAATCGCCCATGATGGAGATCGATATGGACCCGATTGAGTTTACGTAAAATTAACATCCAACAAGCTACAATCACCTCATGATTACACGTTACCCCACCAAGAAAATATATGTCGGAAATGTCGCCGTTGGCGGAGATGCTCCCATCTCGGTACAGTCGATGACCTATTCGCGCACGGCGGATGTTTACGGCACCGTTGAACAGATCAATCGTCTCCATTTTGCCGGATGCGATATTGTTCGGGTGGCCGTCCCTGAAGAAGAGGATGCGAGGGCGCTGCGCGCTATAAAAGAGCAGATCTCTCTGCCACTGGTGGCCGATATCCATTTTAACTATAAATTAGCCCTCATAGCGGCCGAAGTAGTGGATTGTATCCGCTTCAATCCCGGCAACATCGGGGAAAAATCACGCATACGGGAGATTGTCAAAGCGTGTCAGGAACGCCATATCCCGATTCGTATCGGAGTGAATGCCGGAAGTTTGGAAAAAGAGTTTGAGCAGCGGTATGGACAAACGGCCCAGGGGATGGTGGCCTCTGCTGAGTACAATATCAAATATCTCGAAGATTTGGGCTTTACGGATATTAAAGTCTCCCTCAAAGCCAGTGATGTGCAGCGCACCGTGGAAGCGTATCGCCTTCTCCGCCCTAAAAACGATTACCCTTTTCATCTGGGCGTGACGGAAGCGGGGACGATTTTTCACGCGACGATCAAAAGTGCGATAGGCCTTGGGGCCCTTTTGCTGGACGGTATCGGCGATACGATGCGGGTCTCTATCACGGGGGAACTCGAAGAGGAGATCAAAGTCGGACGGGCGATTTTAAAAGACAGCGGTGCGGCCAAAGATGGCCCCAATATCATCTCCTGTCCTACGTGCGGACGGATTGAAGCCGATTTGGTCAGTGCGGTGGCTGTGATTGAAGAGCGGACGAAACACATTAAAAAACCGCTCGATCTCTCCGTCATGGGATGTGTCGTAAATGCCATCGGGGAAGCGAAGCATGCCGATGTCGCGATTGCATATGGCAAAGGGTCGGGACTCGTCATGGTCAAAGGGGAAGTGGTCGCACGTTTGAACGAAGATCAGCTCGTAGACCGTTTCGTAGAAGAAGTTGAAAAAATGGCCAAGGAAGAGGACTAAGGTGGAAGAATCCCTTTATAATTTAGCGTTTGAACGCTCCGTTTTGAGTTCAATCATTTTTGATCCGGCTCAGTTCGATGAGTTTGAAGCGGTTTTGGTTCCGGAAGATTTTTATCTCGCGGCACATCAAGAGATTTATCGCTCGATGCTTTCTCTCTCCCATCGCGATTTGCCCATCGATGAGGAGTTTATCAAAAAAGAGCTCACCGGGCGTCAAAAGTTTGATGAGCGGGTTATGGTCGAAATTCTCACGGCCAATCCAATCTCTAATACCACAGCGTATGTACAAGAGATTAAAAATAAATCGATCAAACGCCATTTACTCACGCTGACCACAGAGATTAAGCGCGTAACCCTCGAAGAGGATCTGGACGGGACCGATGTCGTTGATCTCGTCGAGAAAAAGCTGTACGAGATTACGCAAAGCTCTCAAGCGACCGATTTTAAAGATGCTCCGAAGATTACGGATGACACGATGGCCTATATTGAGGAGATGCGGGAACGCGGAGATGCCGTGTTGGTCGGTGTTGATACGGGATATGCCGAGCTGAATAAAATGACGACCGGATTTGGAAAAGGGGATCTCGTTATTGTTGCGGCCCGACCTGCTATGGGTAAAACCTCCTTTGCTTTGAATATGATTCAAAATCTTCTCGAAAAAGGGAAAGGGGTCGCTTTTTTCTCTCTGGAAATGCCCGCAGAGCAGCTGATGCTCAGACTCTTGAGCGTGCAAACTTCGATACAGCTTCAGCGATTGCGTGTCGGAGACATGAATCCTGAGGAGTACAAACGGCTCAATGATGCTGTCGATAAAATGCGCCACAGCAAGCTCTTTGTGGATGATCACGGTTCGGTCAACATCAATCAGCTGCGCTCTAAACTGCGCAAACTGAAAAGCCGCCATCCGGAGATTGAAGTCGCCGTGATCGATTACCTACAAATTATGAACGGGACGGGGGGAAAAGACCGCCATCTCGAGGTGAGCGAAATATCGCGGGGATTAAAAATGTTGGCCCGTGAGCTCTCTATTCCGATTATTGCCCTCTCGCAGCTCAATCGATCGCTCGAATCACGCTCCGATAAGCGGCCGATGCTCAGCGATATTCGTGAATCGGGATCGATCGAGCAGGATGCCGATATCATCCTTTTTGTCTATCGTAACGATGTCTATTTGTACAAAGAGGAAAAAGAGCGGGAAAAAGAGGCGATCTCTGCCGGAAAAGAATTTATCTCGAAATACGTCGAAAAAGAAGAGGAAGAAGCCGAAATCATTATCGGGAAACAGCGTAATGGTCCTACGGGGCATGTGAAACTGATGTTCCAGAAAAAATTCACCCGGTTTGTCGATCGTCCGACATTCGGTGCGGCTCAGATCGTTTACGAAAGCATCGATATGAAACCGGCGACGATGAATGTTCATGACGATACGGTATCCATGCCGATTATCTGATGTCAAAACTCGAGCGCGTTGAGCTATTTGATATCAAAAGCGGCTTTTTCTTTTTTCTCTTTCTCCTTGGTATCGCTTCCCTTTCCCTCTCGTGGGAATATTCCCAATTTCAAGCCTTTAAACGTTTTAACGATCCTCTGGTTCATGCCGAAGTGATTGATCAAGAGGTGCGTCTGATCGCGGATCAGCCCAAAACATCGATCAAATTGCGTTTGGACAACGGATCGCTGTGCCGCTGTGCGATGAGCCCTTATTTGAGGGATCTTAGAGGCAGAGAGGTGCTGGTTGAACTTCAGGTGAAGCATGTTTCCTTTTTGGAGTATCTCAAAGGATTTCATGCACGCGGAATCATCCAAGAGGTCTATGCCCCCTTGAGCCTCAAAGAGGAGTGGTATCGGCGCATTGCAAATCATCATGCCGATGCATGGATGAAAGAGTTGTATGGTGCGTTATTTGTTGCCACCCCTATGAGTCAGGAGCTGCAAGTGCTGGTGGGTGCAATGGGATTGAGTCATATCCTATCGATCAGCGGATACCATTATGGGATTATCAGTTTAATCGCCTATTTTCTTCTCAGACCGCCTTATCGATGGGTTCAAAATCGTTATTTTCCTTATCGGCACGGTAATCGGGATTTGTTTTTTGCCGTTTTTGCCATTCTCTTCTTTTATTTATGGGCATTGGAATTTATACCCCCTATGGTGAGAGCCTTTGGGATGATTGCGATAGGGTACTGGCTTTATGATCGGGGGATCAAGATTGTATCGATGCAAACGCTTTTTATTGCGGTGGGGATATTGCTCGCTTTTTTCCCGAAGCTCTTTTTTTCACTGGGATTTTGGTTCTCTACGTTTGGCGTGTTGAGTATCTTTGTATTTATCCGTTACTACGACCACTGGAAGCCATGGCAGATCTTCTTGGCGCTGCATCTGTGGTGCTATGTGGTCATGCTTCCGATCTCACTCGCTGTTTTCGGGACATTCGGATTTTGGCATATGGGCTCCATCCCTCTGGCACTCTTGTTTAATCTATACTATCCGGCGGTTTTGGTATTGCATCTGACGCCATGGGGGGATGGATTTGATCCGTATTTGCTGGCCTTGTTGAATGCGGGCGACGTACACGCCGTTACCATACCGATGTTTGCAGGAGTGGCAAGTATTCTTTTGGCCCTGCTGGCTATGCGTTACAAGGGGGCGTTTTGGCTGTTAGGGGTGTTGGGGAGTGCTACGCTCTTGGGCTCGGTTTATCAAATAGCATAACTTCATACCATAGATGACAATAATCCAGGAAACATAAATCCATAAAAAGAAAAAGATGAGGGCAGAAAACGAACCGTACATAGTGGCGTAGGTTTTATTATAAAAAACGTATTGGACAAAACTGTTTTTGGCTAATCCCCAGATAAGGGCGACGACAAAAGAGCTGATGGCGGCTGCTTTGATCGAAACATCGGCATTGACGGCAATTTTATAGATCAAAAAGAAGATCCCCCAAAGAAGCAAAAAGGGGAAAACAGAAAGGGCTTCGAGTGCGATTCCGGTGACATTGGCCTGCAAGTAGGCTTTGAGACTCATCGAGGAGATGAGGACAATCGGGGTTAGGGTAATGAGGGTCCAGTAGGTTGTAATTGATTCCCAAATACCGCGCTGGGAGGTTTTAAAAATCTTTCCGACGATATGCTCAAAGTTTTGAAAAAACAGGAGCGACGAGGCGACCATCGTGGTAAATCCGATGATTCCCAATTGTACGGAATTTTGGAAAAAGGATTCAAGGTAGCCGGCAATGGCGGCCGTTTGTACGGGCATGATGTTATCAAAAATAAAAAGCTGTATTTTGGCGTATTGGTCGTTGAACACGGGGACATTGGCGATCAGGCTCAGCGAAATGATCAGCAAAGGGACAACGGTAAAAATGGTGTAAAAACTGAGGCTGGAGGCATAAACGGTAATATCGCGGTCAAACATCATCAGGATGAAAAGTTTTAGATGTTTGAAGGCCGCTTTAATTTTCATAAATCAGTGAAGTCCCATCTTGAAAGGATTGAGGATGTTGTTCGGATCAAAAGCATGTTTGATCGATTGAAACAATGCCATCTCTTCAGGGGTGAAGGCCATCGACATGTAGGGAGCTTTAGACAATCCGATGCCGTGCTCGCCGCTGAGGGTTCCTCCTAAATCGATGGTCGCCTGGAAGACTTCTTCGATGGCCTGATATCCGATTTTGACTTGAACCGGGTCTTTCCCGTCAATCATAACATTCGTATGGACATTGCCATCGCCGGTATGACCGAAACAGGGGATTTTGATATTGTATTTATGGGCTATAGCATAGAACTTTTCAAGAAGCTCCGGCAGTGCGGAGCGGGGAACGGTAATGTCTTCATTGATTTTTTTAGATCCGTATACCGAGAGACACTGGCTCGCATTTCGGCGGGCAAACCATAAATCTGCCGCTTCTTGTTGGTTCTGCGCGATTTTGAAGTCGCTGCAGCCGTTTTCACGGAAAACTTTTTCGACCATATCGAGTTGAAAATCGAGATCTTCTTCGAGATTTCCGTCTACGTCGGTTACCAAGATGGCTCCCGCTTCAATCGGAAGCCCCTTGTGGTACGTTTGCTCCACGGCGCGAATCGTGAGATTATCCAAAAATTCCATCGCGACAGGGGTGACACCGCTGGCCATTGTTTTGTAGACGGCTTCCATCGCATCTTTGACCGTCGGGAAAATTCCCATGGCGGTTTTGGTCATTTTCGGTTTCGAAAGAAGCTTGAGGGTCACTTCGGTCGTTACGGCCAATGTCCCCTCGCTGGCGATCAAAATACCGGCGATGTTATAGCCTGCGACATCTTTGATCGTCCGTTTTCCCGCTTTGATAATATCACCATTGGGCAAAACCGCACGAATAGCCATCACGTAGTCTTTGGTGATGCCGTATTTGGCCGCGCGCATACCGCCGGCGTTTTCATTGACATTGCCGCCGATCGTTGAGTACTCTTGGCTTGCAGGATCGGGAGGATAAAAAAGGCCGACCTCTTCGACCGCTTTTTGAAGCTCCATATTGACCACACCCGGCTGTACGATGGCAACCATATTTTGCATGTCGATTTCCAAAATTTTGTTCATATGCTTTTCAAACCCCAGAACGATCCCTCCGTTTGAGGGGAGGGCCCCTCCCGTAAAGCCGCTTCCAGCTCCTCTGGGAACGAGAACGATGCGGTGTTCATTACAATATTTCAAAATATCGCTGACGTCTTGCTCATGACGGGGAAATAAAACGGCATCAGGTTCAAACCGCTCACGTGTTGCATCATAGGAGTACGCAATCAAATGGGCTTTGTCGCTGTAAACGTTTTCACGTCCGAGTAATCCCGTAAAAAAGTCTAGTGCACCGGATGGAAGCATTATTATTCCTTCAAATCAAAATTACGCAATAGTGCGCTTTTGTCACTAAATTTTGCTTTGTAGAGCTCATATAACTCTTTGTTCTTTGCATTATTTAAAGCAATCTGCTCTAGATAATAGGGCTCATAGCCATCCAGCCGTGAGCTTCCCTCTCCCCACCAATCGGCGCGTATCGTAGGAACGCGCGTGTAAAACGGGGTTACCGACTCTTTTTTTTCCTGTAACGACGGAGCGGTTTGGAGGAGGGCAAAATTTTTGCAATCAAGGGTAAAGAGCGTTTCTGCACTTTGGATATAGAGCAACCCTACCGAACTGGCGGTACAGAAACGGTGAAAGTCTTCAAGGATCGGTGTCGGATGCCCTTCGTGAGAGAGGTATGTGGCAAAGGTATCGGGGTGTACCCATTCGATATTGGGGAGATTTTTGGTGATGGCACGGTAGGCATCGTCATTGGGTGCGATGAGCAATGCCCGTTCATAGTCATACGCGATGACGACTTCATCGGAAATTTTAGGCTTCCACGTACCGCTTGGAAGAGAATTTTGACGCAATCCGTCATACGGTGAGAGATCGATGAGGGCACGATGGGTATCGGAGTTGATACTCTCAACCCGCGCATTGGCGATAATGGCACTGTGGTCGTTGGCAAAATGGCGCACCACAAAGCCGCTCATGCCGACTTTTAGGTCAGATGAAACAATACTCCCTGTGTTTTCATTGAGATCAAGAAGGGGTGTGTGAATGGGCGACGCATAGAGCATCCCGCTACAGATAAATGATAAAAACCAAATGCGCATCGTGGTAACCTTTGTCATTATAAATAACACAGATTATAGCCAAGAGAGTCTTTGTAAACAGAATTTTTGCTATGATTTAATTTTACATGTGTGTTTCTCATCCAAACACGCTGGCGGATCAAGGATAAAGATGGGTCGATTTATATTATGGTTATTGTTGCCCCTCTATGTATTTGGATCATCGGTACAGCCGTTTCAATGGAAAGACGGCGAGAGCTTTTTAACTTTTCTGGAGCGCAAAAAACTTCCCCTCTCCCTTTTCTACAAGCTTGATAAAGAAGATCAGCAGCTTACCGAAGACATCCCTTTTCATGCCCATTGCCAAATGCTTGTCAGTAATAAAAAAATCATTGAACAAATTTTGATTCCGGTGAATGACGAACTGCAGCTTCAAATTTTCCTGACTCCGAAAAATCGGTATAAAATGCATGTGATTCCCATTGTCAGCGAAACCTATAATGAAGTCCTTTATACGGAGATCAAAACGGCTCCTTATGATGACATCCTTCGTGCCACGGGGTCTGAAAGATTGGCTTCGCGTTTTGTGAAGATGTTTAAAGGGCGGGTAAATTTTAAAAAAGATATTAAACCGGGTGACCCTTTGGTCATTGTGTATGAGCAAAAATACCGTTTAGGAAAATATTTTTCGATGCCGGAAGTTTCGGGAGCCATGATTGAAATTGCCGGCAAACGGTATGCCGTGTATCGACATAAAGACGGACGCTATTATGATGCCAAAGGGGCACAGTTTGAAAAGTTTATTTTTAAACTCCCCATTCGTAACGCTCGTATGACCTCAGGCTTTACGAAGCGGCGTTACCATCCGGTATTGCATCGTTACAGAGCGCATGTTGGGGTCGATTTCGGTGCCCGTCCGGGGACACAAATTCTGTCATGCGGTGAAGGACGTGTCAGTTTTGCAGGGTACTCTTCGGGGTACGGTAAAACGATTAAAATTCGCCATTCCAACGGATATACGAGTTTGTATGCCCACCAAAAAGGGTTTAAAAAAGGGATTCATGTCGGTTCTAAAGTAAAGCAGGGTGATATTATCGGGTATGTCGGATCGAGCGGACTTTCTTCCGGCCCCCATTTGCATTTCGGAATGTACAGCGGCAGTACCCCTATTAATCCGCTCAGTGTTATGAAGAAAAAAACGGAAGGGTTTACGGGGAAAGAGCATCGGCAGTTTGTTGCTATCCGTAATAAACTCGATCGCATTTTTAATGAGAAAATGCGGACGAAACCGGTGAAACGTAAACCGCTTGATTTCCAAGGGACCTATTACGTCAACATAGATACCTTTAAAGCTCAATCCTTCTAGGAGTCAATGATGATACGCGATATGGAGATTATTCCGTGCGAGAGTTCTAATTTTATAAAGCCTTCACGAATGCGCTATACCCAAGCGGGGATTGCCAAAGAGTGGGATATGGTTCATGTTCATGACAGTGTTGCCATTATATTGCATCATACGCAGCGTAACGCGCTGGTGGTTGTTCGTCAATTTCGCCCTCCGGTGTATCTGAAAAATAATGACGGATTTACCTATGAACTGTGTGCGGGAATTGTCGATAAAGATAAATCGCTGGTTGAAATTGCTCATGAAGAGATTCTGGAAGAGTGCGGTTTTCATGTTCCGCTGGAGCAGATTCAGCGAGTGACGTCATTCTATACCGCTGTTGGATTCGCAGGATCGGTACAAACACTCTATTTTGCCCAGGTGAATGAATCGATGCGGGTCAGTGAGGGGGGCGGTATTGATGTGGAGTCGATCGAAGTGATTTATTTGGATGTGAATGAAGCGAAAACGTTTGTCATGGATGAAACCAAAGCCAAAACACCGGGATTGATGTTCGGCTTCGGATGGTTTTTTAACAATCAGAATTTATAGCTGAGGGTTGCGTAAAAATTACGTCCCGGTTCGTTGAGGACAAGGGGATCGGTGAGACTGACACCCGTAATCAGCTCATTGCCAATATAGCTATTGTTAACCGCATAGGTACGATCAAAAAAGTTATTGATTCCTGCCATAAGCGAAAATCCGTTTTGGAAGTCGTGACCGTATTTGAGGTTTAAAATACCGTAGCCGGAAACCTCTTTTTCCCCGTTATCGCTGTCGATTGTCTGGAAGCGTGCTCCAATCCATTCCGCCATAGCATAATTGATAGAACTGTCAAATACAAGAGCCACACGCCCTTTCATCGGCGGGATTTCTGCCAAATCTGTATCGGTTTGAGGCAATGTTGCTAGAGTATCCAGTTGAGCAACCTCTTTTTTGGTCCCTTTTTGATACGCCATACCTGATTCGACTCTCCACTCGTTGTTGAGAAGATAATCGGCTTGCAGATCGAATCCGATGATGCGTGCGTCGAT
>DASUMY010000017.1:0-2596 GCA_036277435.1 Sulfuricurvum sp. | reverse complement strand
ATCGATATTGACCATTTTAAAGAGGTCAATGACACCTTTGGGCATCTGATGGGGGACATGATTCTCAAGGCGGTGGGCAAGGTATTGCAGCACAGTGCCCGCAAAGAAGATGTCGCGGCCCGTTTCGGCGGAGAAGAGTTTATCCTCATTTTGGATAACTGTACGGCAGACGATGCACGGATAAAAGCGGAAAAACTGCGAGGTCAGATTCAGGAGCTGCACCCTGAAGGTATAGCGATTACCGCCAGTTTCGGTGTGGCACAACTGGACGACAGTGTCGTACGCTATGAGGATCTGTTGAACTATGCCGATCAGGCTTTGTATCAGGCCAAAGAAGCGGGGCGAAATCGGGTGATGGTGCATGAAACTCTTAAAAAGGATATGCATGAATAATGAATTGCGCTTAATGATCGTTGATGATGAAGCGATCAATGTCATGTTGCTAGAAGAGATTGCAAAAGAGATGGGGCATGATCCCGTTTCCTTTATGGACCCGCAAGAAGCGTTGGAATGGGCAAAAACGAATGAGGTTGATTTGCTCATTACCGATTTTAACATGCCGAAAATGAATGGGCTGGATCTGTTGCGGGCGACCAGAGAACTGCATCCGGATATTATGAGTATTATGATTACGGCCAATGGAGATAATGAACTGAAGCTTCAGGCGCTGGGGATGCAGGTGAACGACTTTTTAACCAAGCCGATTTCAATCGCCGAATTTCAACTACGCCTTCACAATATGATTTCCATCCAAAATTCGATTAAAATCCAAAAAGAGTTTTCGAAACAGCTGAAGGTCGAAGTCGCCAAAGCAACGGAGGCATTGGCCAAAAGCCAATTTGAGGCGCTGGAGGTCCTTTCCCGCACGGCAGAGTACAAAGACCCCGAAACGGGGAGCCATGTCGCCCGTGTCTCCCACTATTCAAAAATGCTGGCAGAGCTATACGGACTGGATACGTATGAGCAGGAACTGATTTTTTATGCGGCTCCGCTGCATGATATCGGGAAAGTAGGGATTCCCGATGCGGTGCTGCTGAAGAGTGGAAAGCTGACGGAGGAAGAATTTATGGGGATGCAAACGCACAGTACCATTGGATACAAGATTCTCAAAAACAGTACGAATCCGTATCTTCAAGCCGGTGCCGTCGTCGCGAATACCCATCATGAAAAATACAATGGCAAAGGCTATCCGCAAGGGCTTGCAGGGGAAGAGATCCCGTTGCATGGCCGGATTGTCGCCATAGCGGATGTTTTTGATGCGTTGACGTCGATACGCCCGTATAAGAAGGCATGGAGTTTTGAAGAGGCGATGGAGCTGATCGAGAAAGAAAAAGGGGAACATTTTGACCCGAAGCTGGCCGATCTTTTTATTCAGAACATTGATCGTGTTCGTGAAATATATGAGCAATTTAAAGGGATGGACGACTGATGCTGATACAAGAACTGGTTTGGACTGAGGGTAAATGGAAAGAGACAAAAGGGGAGAGCCCAGAGCCCTCTTCTGTCCAATTGATTTTGCTGTTCGGCGATGTGAGTGAGCTTGAAAATTTGGAGCATCTGCACTATTTTCAAGGCCGTTATCCCCATGCCCATGTGGTTGGCGCATCGACCGCAGGAACGATTGAATCGGGGACACTAAGTGAGCATTCTGCCGTAGCGACGCTGATCGGATTTGAGCGCGGATGGGTTGAGGTGGCCTGTGTGAACCATCTGGACAATGAAACGCTTGAAAAACAGTCAAAAGAGCTCATAGAACAACTCCCCCAGGAAAATCTGCGGCACGTATTTGTGTTGATGGACGGGATGAAACTCAACGGTTCATTGTTGGTCAAAGGGATCAACAGCGGGGATAAAAAACTCTCCGTCACCGGCGGTTTGGCGGGAGATCAATTCACATTTGAGCGGACGTTGGTTCTTGCGAACGCAGCAGCGCAGGAGCGTCAAGCTGTTGCCATAGGGTTTTACGGAGATTCGTTACACATCAGTGTGGGATGCGAAACCGGATGGGAAGAGTTTGGAGCCGAACGCGTCGTGACCCGTTCGGAGGGAAATGTTGTGTATGAAATCGATAACAAGCCGGCACTCAAACTGTATGAAGATTATTTGGGGGAGTTTATCAAAGATCTGCCGTTCAGCGGATTGCGTTTTCCGCTCAATGTCCGTCAATATTCGGGAGATAAAGAGGTTGTACGTGTCATGATGGGAATTAATGAAGACCAATCGTTGTGGTTTGCCGGGGATGTTCCGCAAGGCTCTATTGTTCGGCTGATGAAGACGAATGTGAATAATTTGGTCCAAGGAGCGGATCTTGTAGCGGGATTGATTGATCAGTATAACGATAAACCTTCGTTGGCCTTGACGGTCAGCTGCAGCGGCAGACGCAGCGTGTTGAAACAAATGGTAGATGAAGAACTCTCGGCCGTTCAGGAACGATTGGGAAAACAGACCCACCTGTGCGGATTCTACTCCTTTGGAGAATTGTCCCCTTTTTCCGATGATCTTTTGAATTGCAAGCTGCATAATCAGACGATGACTTTGACCGTTATTTACGAGGACTGAGATGCATAAACTGCTAGAGATCCAGCTCAAAAAAAGC
>DASUMY010000016.1:0-6208 GCA_036277435.1 Sulfuricurvum sp. | reverse complement strand
AACGGTGTGCTGACTCAGGCGATCACGCGAGGGGATGGAGTCGAGGGGGAAGATGTCACCCAAAACGCCAAAACGGTACAGAGTATCCCCCTTGCCATCGAGTATCAGGGACGTATTGAGATACGGGGCGAGGTCGTTATTTTCAAAGAGGATTTTGAGAAAATCAATGAAGAACGGCTCAAAAACGGGGAAACCCTTTTTGCCAATCCCCGTAACGCGGCGGCGGGAAGTCTGCGTCAGCTCGATACGCGTATCACCGCCTCTCGCCGTCTGGTATTTATGCCCTACGGTATCGGTGCCAATGAACTGGAGATCAAAAATCTTTCCGAACGGATGGAGTGGGTTTATGGTCTTGGTTTTCGCAATCCCCACATGACCCATTTATGTACACGTGCGGATGAAATCGAGACCTTTTACCATGAGATGCGTGTTGAGCGGGACAACTTCGCGATGCTGTTGGATGGAATGGTGATCAAGGTTGATTCGATTGCCGTGCAGGATGAACTGGGCTATACGGTCAAAAATCCCCGCTGGGCGGCGGCCTATAAATTTCCGGCGATTGAAAAGCTCACGACCTTGCGTGAGGTGATTTTGCAAGTGGGACGAAGCGGTGTTGTTACCCCTGTGGCCATTGTGGAGCCCGTAGCGATTGAGGGGGTTGTTGTTGAACGCTCGACGCTCCATAATTTTGACGAAATCGAACGCAAAGACATACGACTCGGAGACAAGGTGATCATCCTGCGAAGCGGTGATGTGATCCCCAAAATCGTCAAGGTCATCACAAGTGAACGAAACGGCAGCGAACAGATCATCCACCGACCGACGCATTGTCCCGTCTGCGGAAGCGAACTTCTGGACGAGGGGGCATTGATCAAGTGCCAAAACATCGATTGCGAAGCGAGGGTAGTCAACTCGATCATCTATTTTGCCTCGAAACAGTGTCTTAATATCGACGGGCTTGGGGACAAAATTGTCGAGGCGCTTCATCAGTCTGGATTAGTGCGGGAACTCAGCGATCTTTTTAGCCTCACAATGGAACAGCTTTTGAGCTTGGAAGGGTTCAAAGAGAAAAAAAGCCGTAACTTGATCGATGCGATTGCGGCGGCAAAAGGGTGTGATTGCTGGCGGTTTATCAACGCGTTGGGAATTGAACACATCGGAGAAGTGGCATCCAAAACACTCTGCACGGCATTCGGAACTGGATTTGATCGTGCAAGCCGTGAAGAGATTTTGGCATTGGAGGGATTCGGGAGCGAGATGGTCGAATCGATTAACGAATTTGTCCGGGTTAACGGAGAAAAAATTCAGACGCTTCGTCATATTTTAGTTCCTGTAGAACCTGTTAAACGAGTCGCGGCGGAGAATCCCTTTAAAAATAAAACGGTGGTTGTGACGGGCTCCATGAGTGTTTCCCGTGATATCATCAAAGGGATGTTGGAAGAGTTAGGGGCAAAGGTCGCTTCGTCGGTCTCCAAAAAGACCGATTACGTGATTTACGGCGAAGATGCGGGCAGCAAATACGATAAAGCGGTAGAATTAGGGATTGAACTGCTCACGGAATCCGAATTTCGCGCTTTAACGTCTCTTTCCGATAGCGGTACGCCGACGCAGGTGAGCCGTGTAGAACCAAAAAATAGCCTTTTTGATTAAATAGGCCAAATACCCTTTGACTTTGATCCCGCCGGGGAGGATCCCGGCACCGTATTCGCCCCCAAGGGCGATCATGACTCCGCCGTTTTTATAGCGGAAGGGGCGTTTCGGTTTGTTGCTCATAGAGCGGAGGATATTCTCCGCAGCAAGCTCCCCGCTTCGCTCGGCCAATTGCGCGGTTGGTGGGAAAGGTTTTTCTTCTACGGACATAATCTGAGCAATGTCCCCGATGGCGTAGATGTTCTCATAGCCGGGAATATTCAGCGATTCATCGATGATTAAATGCCCTTTTGGATTGGTTTCAAACCCAAGATGGCGCGTGAGAGACGATCCGCTGATTCCTCCGGTAAAAATCATGAACTCAAACGGAAGCACTTTGCCATTATCGAGGACGATCTGATTTTTTTGCACTTCGCTGATACGATTATTGTGCCAGATATGGACTCCCAATACACTTAGCCGTTCATAAGCACTGTTGATTAAAAACGGATCCATTCCATAGAGGATGCTCTCATACGCATCGATGAGATAGACATCTACCCCCCTGCATCCGAAATTGCCGTTTTGATAAAATTGGTTGGCATACGCGGCCATCTCAGCCGCGATTTCGACTCCCGATAATCCTGCCCCGCCGACAACGATGTTGAAAGGCTTGATGTCACATTGTTCGCTTTGCGATTCAATTCGGTTGAGCAAAGCCCTTTCAAAATGCTGTTTGAAGTTCAACGCGGCTGGAATGTTTTTGACCCCGTGGGTATGTTCGCGCAAACCGGGGATAAAATCGGGGAAATAGGTTTTGCTTCCTGTTGCGATGATGAGGTAATCGTAGGTAAAGTGTTGGATGGTTGTTGAGACTTGATGACGGTCGGGATCAATCGCGATCACTTTTTCGCATACGAATTGAACCGAAGCAAAGCTTTTGCACAGGGATGGAAGGTCGATCATAACATGCGACATATCGACTTTGTTGGCGATGAAATCGTACACTTCAGCTTGCATGTAATGGTAAGAATTTTTGTCTATCAAGGTGACGGTGATAGGTTGCTTTTTAGATAACCGTTCGATAGCACGGATACCGCCGTATCCTCCTCCGATGACGACAACATGGGCTGATTTCACTCTCTACACCTTCGTTCATTTTTAAAATGGTAGCTGATTTTGTCTCCCGACTCAACTGCCATCAGTCTCAAGTGGCTATAATTGCACAATATGCAACCAAAAGGGGAGTCATGAGACTCGATAGCTATCTGGTAGAAATAGGACTCGTAGAGAGCCGAAACAAAGCGCAGCAGTTGATCAAAGATCATGCCGTGAGTGTGGACGGAAAAATCATCGATAAAGTATCATTTGAAGCCGATGAAACGATGAAAGTGGAAATTGCCGATGTGGCTCAATACGTCAGCCGCGCTGCGATCAAACTCAAAGGATTTCTCCCTTTTACCGAGTGGGATTTGAGCGGTTTGGATGCACTGGATATCGGTTCGAGTACGGGAGGATTTACCCAGGTGCTCCTTGAAGAGGGGGTGAACAGTGTCACGTGTGTCGATGTGGGAAGCGAACAGCTGCATCCGAGTCTGCGCAGTGATTCAAGAGTAATCGTACATGAAAATACCGATATTCGGGAATTTGCCGCCGACAAGCCTTTTGAAATCGTCACGTGCGATGTCGCCTTTATCCCATTGGAATTGATTGTCGAATCCATTAACCGCTTAAGTTCGCGCTATATTGTTGTCTTGTTTAAACCGCAGTTTCAGGTCGGAAAAGAGGTGAAGCGGGATAAAAACGGTGTCGTAAAAGATGACAAAGCGATCGGAAAAGCGATGATCCGATTTGAAGATACCTGTGCACTTTTAGGATGGAAACTCATCGCGAAAGAGACGGCCCATATTGCCGGAAAAGAGGGAAATCAGGAGACGTGTTATGGCTTTGTCAAAGGTTGATAGCGTAGCCATCGGCGGATTTGACGGGATGCATATCGGGCATCAAAAACTATTTGAACAACTGGGGGAGCATGGCGCTATCGTCGTTATTGAAACGGGATATGCAAATCTCACTCCCGGACGCGAGCGGGAAAAATATACCCATTACCCGATTTTTTATTACCCGTTGGAGGATATACGCCATTTAGAGGGAAAAGAGTTTGTGGTCCATTTGCTCCAGCAATTTCCCCATTTAAAAAAGATTGTGGTGGGTTATGATTTTCATTTTGGGAAGGATCGCCGTTATTCGCACAACGATTTAAGAGACTTTTTTTCGGGCGAAGTGTGTGTCGTTGATCAAGTGACCATCGATGGCGATTCTGTCCATTCCCATAAAATCCGCCTCAAAATTCAAATCGGCGACATCCATGGCGCCAATCGATTTCTCGGACATAATTACGCGATTAGCGGCAATGTCGTGAAAGGGCAGGGGATCGGACAAAAAGAGCTTGTTCCGACGATGAATCTTGAGTGTGACGGCTTTTTGTTGCCAACGGAAGGGGTGTATGCGACTGTGACCCGTATCGATGGTGAAGAACATTATCACCCCTCTGTCTCCTTTTTGGGACATCGCGTATGTACCGATGGATCGTATGCGATAGAGAGTCATGTTTTGGATAAGAATGTGCCCGATGTAGAGCAAGCAACGATTGTCTTTGTCCGATTTTTACGGAAAAATCAGAAATACGATTCGCTTGAGAGCTTAAAAAAAGCGATTGATGAGGACATCGCCAAGGCAGCAAAAGAGTTAAATCATCTGAGTTTATAGGAATTTAATTTCTAATCGACTATAATTGCGCCAATATTATTCGCAAAGGAACGCTATCACATGGGCGAATTGTTTACCTTTTTTGGCCTTATCAGCCATGAACACACCTTTATTTTTCTGACGCATATGTTGCTTACAGCAGCAATCGTGCTTATTATCGCACGTATGGCAACGTCAAATCTTCGCTTGGTTCCAAGCGGAACGCAAAACGTGATGGAAGCTTATCTTAGCGGCGTTTTGGCAATGGGTTCAGACGTTATGGGTAAAACCGAAGCACGTCGTTATCTTCCTTTAGTCGCAACGATCGGCTTATTTGTCGGTATTGCAAACGTTATCGGGGTTCTTCCCGGTTTTGAAGCACCGAGTGCCTTTTTGGATTTTACCCTTGCACTTGCTTTGGTTGTTTTTACCTACTATAACTTTGAAGGTATCCGCCGCAACGGTATCGTAGCGTATTTCAAACACTTCATGGGCCCGGTTTGGTGGTTGGCATGGTTGATGTTCCCGATCGAAATCGTCTCTCATATCTCACGCGTTATCTCTTTGAGCTTCCGATTATTCGGTAACGTTAAAGGGGATGATATGTTCTTGATGGTATTGTTGATGCTGGCACCTTGGTTCCTGCCGATCGTTCCTTTTGCACTACTGACGTTTATGGCATTCTTGCAAGCGTTTATTTTCATGATGCTCACCTACGTTTATCTTGGTGGTGCAGTTCTTCTTCACGACGAGCACTAAAGCCGTATGAAGCGAAGTACGTACGACGGACTTTTAAGCTTCCTCGGAGGTGCTTCCTGGGCATTCGGAATTATCGGAGCCTGGGTTACGTTTCAATCGTTTATTTTTCTAGGTTTTATCACTGCATTGCTGTTCACTTTTCTATTCGTTTTTTTAGCCTTATTGATGATCGTCATTTTAGAAAGTATGGCTTTGTCACGTGACCGCCATGATGAAACGGTGAAACAAACGGTTATTCTCGAAGAAATTCGTGATACTCTGAATACGCTTTCACCTCGCTGCGACAGTGAAATCGTATCTCATAACTGACCCCTCTTTTTTCGGTCACGATCCGAAAACGCTGAGTGATCAGCTGGCGTTTTCCCTCACCCGCCATCCGATTGATTTTGCCCTTTTCCGTCACAAGCAAACGCCTCATTATTCCGAACTCTCAGAAACCTTCATTGACGTATGCCGTAAACATGCCGTATCTATGGTTTTACTCCACGCAGACTATCGTCTCGCCCATGCGCTGGGAGCAGATGGTGTTCATCTGACCTCGATGCAGTTCGATGAAATAGCCGATGCCAAAAAATCGGGACTCTATGTGATCATCAGTACCCATACCCATGATGAAGCATTACTGGCACAACAATTGGGTGCCGATGCCATCACCTACAGCCCTGTATTTGCATCTCCAAACAAAGGAAAACCCAAGGGTTTAGAGGATTTAAAAGAAATAGTGGATAAAATAAGAATACCTATTTTTGCACTAGGCGGAATACTGACCGAAGGGCAAATATCAGCGGTAGAGGAATGCGGAGCATACGGTTTCGCTTCGATACGCTATTTTATCTCTTAAGGAATTTTATATCATGTTTGAAACCATCATCGGTTTAGAAGTTCACGTTCAGCTCAATACCGAATCCAAACTTTTTTGTTCTTGTCCTACGAGCTTTAATCATGAGCAAAATACCAATACCTGTCCGACGTGTTTGGCACTTCCGGGTGCATTGCCGGTATTGAACAAAGAAGCCGTTCGTAAATCGGGTATGTTCGGTACGGCCGTTGATGCAACGATCAATCGAACGAG
>DASUMY010000015.1:0-6557 GCA_036277435.1 Sulfuricurvum sp. | reverse complement strand
ATTATTCGATTTCAGCGTCGATGACGTCGTCATCTTTTTTCGCCGATGATGATGCAGCTTCGCCGCCTTCATTTTGTTTGTACATTTGTTCTGCCATTTTGTGGCTTGCATCGGCCAATTTTTTCGTTGCCGCTTCAATCTCTTCTTTCGAAGCATCCGGATTTTTAAGAAGCGTTTTAAGCTCTTCAAGAGCAGACTCGATCGCTGCTTTCTCTGAAGCGTCAATTTTGTCTTCCATCTCTTTAAGAGATTTTTCGGTTTGACTTGCCAATGCATCCGCTTGGTTGCGAAGATCGACAACCTCTTTGCGTTTCGCATCTTCCGCTTTGTGGTTTTCTGCGTCTTGGACCATTTTATTGATCTCATCTTCGCTCAATCCTGAACTTCCCGAAATCGTGATAGATTGAGATTTCCCTGTCCCTTTATCCGTAGAGCTGACGGTCAAGATACCGTTCGCATCGATGTCGAACGTTACTTCGATTTGAGGCACACCGCGCGGAGCTGCAGGAATACCGGTTAGCTCGAACAATCCCAAAGATTTGTTATCGCGGGCAAACTCACGCTCACCTTGAACAACGCTGATGCTCACTGCCGGCTGGTTATCTTCCGCCGTTGAGAACACCTGCGATTTTTTCACCGGGATCGTCGTCCCTTTTTCGATGATTTTTGTCGCTACGCCACCAAGCGTTTCGATTCCGAGTGACAATGGGGTAACGTCAAGAAGAAGAACGTCTTTAACATCTCCGCGTAAAACTCCCCCTTGGATCGCCGCACCCGCTGCAACAACCTCATCGGGATTTACCCCTTTGTTCAGTGTTTTACCGCCGAACTCATCCGAAACCATTTTTTGTGCGATCGGTAAGCGTGTTGATCCCCCAACCATGATGATTTCGTTGATCTCGTTTTTGCTAAGACCGGCATCTTTCATCGCGGTTTTGATATGAGAGATAGTCTCTTTTACCAAATCATCGATCATACCTTCGAATTTTGCACGGGTCAATTTTACAACTAAGTGTTTTGGACCTGTCGCGTCTGCTGTGATAAACGGAAGATTGATCTCTGTTTCTTCTGCTGAAGAGAGCTCTTTTTTCGCATTTTCAGCCGCATCTTTAAGACGCTGAAGTGCCATTTTGTCCGCTTTAAGATCGATTCCGTGGTCTGATTTGAACTCGGATGCCAAGAAATCTACGATTTTGTTATCGAAGTCATCCCCACCGAGGAACGCATTACCGTCGGTTGAAAGAACCTCAAATGTCCCCTCTGAAATTTCAAGAACCGTAACGTCGAACGTTCCGCCCCCTAAATCGTACACGAGAACTTTTTCGTCCCCTTTTGAATCCAAACCGTATGCAAGCGCAGATGCTGTCGGCTCATTGATGATACGTAAAACGTTCAATCCTGCGATAGTACCCGCTTCTTTCGTCGCTTTACGCTGAGCATCATTGAAATACGCAGGTACCGTAATAACTGCATCGCTAACCGCTTGGCCAAGATAGCTTTCCGCATCTGCTTTCAATTTAGAAAGGATTTTTGCCGAGATCTCTTGAGGGGTGTACACTTTGCCCGCAACATCAACCGCAGCCATACCGTTTTTATCGACGATTTTATAGGTTACTTTGTCGTGTGCCTCTTTTGCTTTTTCCTCATTCATCATGAGACCCATGATACGTTTGACCGAGTAGATCGTTTTATCCGGGTTGGTGATCGCCTGACGTTTAGCAGGATCGCCTACTAGGATCTCCCCTTTATCGGTAAACGCAACGACAGACGGAGTCGTATTTTTTCCCTCTTTATTCGGGATAATTTTTGCTTCACCGCCTTCATAGACAGCCACACATGAGTTTGTTGTTCCTAAATCGATACCAATTACTTTTGACATATTATTTCCTTATTTTTACTATTTTTTTGTTTTTTGACGCCGATGCCGGAAGCATCGGTGTGCTTCAGTGGCATAGCGCCAAGCGTAGCCAAACGGGATTTTATTCCGGTTGGCGTTCCTAATTAATGGTTAGTTTGCTATTACGACCATTGCATCACGCAACGTTCGCTCTTTGTATCGAAACCCTTTTTGAAAGGTGTTTACGATTTCGCCGCTTTGATGATCGGGACTGTCCACACGCTGTACCGCATTATGGACATCCGGATTAAACGGTTCAGATTCATCAACCGCTGTAACCCCATGCTTTTCGAGAACACTGAGCAACTGTTTCATTGTCAGTTCAACACCCTCTTTAAGTTTATCAAGCAGTACATTTGCATCCGCTTCAATCGCAGTAGCACCGATTGCCATAGAGAGTGAATCCACCACCGGAATCAAGTCTTTGGCAAATTTTTCGTTTGCGTACTCAAGCGCTTGATATTTCTCACGCTCCAGACGTTTTTTGATATTGTCGAAATCGGCATGTACACGAGCGTACTTATCTTTGAAAGATGCCAATTCGGCTTGTAAAGTTTCTAATTCATTTCCTGCTTCGGCGACACACTCTTCTCCCTCTACAACAGAGGGCTGTTCTTCGCTTATCAGTTCTTCATTGACTTCATTAGACATGATTTTATAAGACTCCTTTTTTGAAATCCAGCGTTATTATAATACATTGAGTCAACTGATGTCAAGAGCAATATGTATTTTTTTACTTAGAATAGTTTAGTCTACTACTATCAAGTATGTTTTTCGTTTTGAGAGTGCTATAATGATACTCAAAAAGAGCGATGATTATGGATAAAACAAGACGCCTGATTAGTATTACGCTGCTTATACTATTTGGGTATTATCTTTGGATTACCCCTCCCCCTTTGGATATCGATCCCAAAGCGTGGAAACTCTTTGCTATTTTTAGTGCTACGATATTTTCTATTTTATTGAACCTTCTTCCCATTATCGCCGCATCCGTTATTGCCCTCGCTATCAGTGTATTGGGCGGTATTGTCGAACCTGCCAAAGCGTACTCGGGATTTTCGGAGAGTTTTATTCTCCTGATTGTCGCCGCATTCTTGGTCTCCCATGCCGTCCACCAGTCGGGTCTGGGGAAGCGTCTGTCGCTGCATATCATTAAACGCTTCGGTCACTCCACACTGGGGCTGGGCTACAGTGTCATGATAACCGATCTGTTGATCGCTCCGGCGTTTCCCAGCAATACGGCCCGTTCAGGCGTTTTGTACCCGCTTGTCTATGGTTTGGCACATGACTGCGGATCCAAAGTCGGTGACGGTACCCAGAAAAAAGTGGGGAGCTATCTGATGATGACCTCCATGGCGGGCCTCACCGTCTCCTCGGCGCTATGGCTCACTGCGATGGCCGTCAATCCCGTCGGTGCGGAAATCGCCAAAACGATGGGGATACAGATTACCTTCTCCTCGTGGCTTGCGGCCTCGATTGTCCCGACCTTGATCGCCTTTATCCTCATACCGTGGCTTCTGTATCGTATCTACCCACCCGAACTCACCTCCACTCCCGATGCACCGGCCAATGCCGTAACGATGCTGAATATCATGGGGCCCGTTAGCCGAAACGAGTGGATCACCGCTTCCGTGTTTTTAGGGATGCTGATACTCTGGTCCCTCTCAGGGTTTTTCTCCATCGACAAAGCGGCCGTTGCATTCGGAGGGCTTGGCATTTTAATCGCATCCCGTGTTTTTAAAATCGAAGATTTCAGAAGCCAGGGAGAGGCGCTCAGTACGCTGATCTGGTTTGCGATACTGTTTGCCCTGAGTACCCAGCTTGCCGAAATGGGTTTTATGCACACTGTAGCCAGCCATTTCACCTCCTATTTAACCGGAATGACGTGGATCGCCGTTTACACCTTGCTCATTGTTCTTTACGTAGGTATTCACTATTTCTTCGTATCCCAAAGCGCCCATCTACTGGCACTGTTCGGACTATTTTTAAGCATCGGGATTTCTGCAGGGGTGCCGGGGGAATTGATGGCCATGATGCTGCTGTTTGCCACCAATTTCAATGCGATCATCGCCCCGCAAGGCTCATCCGCCAATGCCATCTATTTTAGCTCCGGCTACATTACGGCTCGAGATATCTATATCTACGGCGGTGCAGTGACGCTGCTGAATCTTATTATTTATTTAGCCATCGGAACCCCATGGATCCTCGCCGTAACCCGTTGATGAAAACAGCCCTGATCCGAATAAGCCGTTACGGACTCAAACTTTTTCTTGCCGCACTCGCCATAACAGCGTTGCTATATATTATGGTATTCACTCCACTGGGTAACCGTCTGGTGAAACCTCTGTTTCAAACGGTATTGAGTGCTTATGTGAATGCCCCTTTAGAGGTCCAAACCTTTAGTCTGAATCCTAATTCATTGCACCTCAATATCCGTGACGAACACAATAACCTTCTTCATCTGCAGGGAAAATTTTCCCTCATCACCCAGAATGTTCATGCGATGTATAACGCCGATTTTTCACATAACGGCGGTTTAAACACGCTCAACCTTCCGTTCAAAACATCCGGTGTCATCAACGGAAATTCTGATATCATGAACCTACAAGGAGTATCTGAGATATGGGAGGGACGCATCTCATACCGTATGCGGATGTACGATTTCAAACCGTCTGATGTTCAGATCTCCCTCATCGATATCCATTACCAAAACCTTATGCAGTGGCTTGAACTGCCGCATGAGAGTACCACTTTGTTAACAGGTGAAATTAATCTTAAGGGGCTGGCGCATCGCGATGTAAGCGGGGTTGTTGCCCTACAGACACAGACCCGCCATTTTTCCCCCTCCCCCATTATAGATGACAATACCAGCTTCGATTTTCTCTCTTTGTTTACCGATGATAAGGGAAAAATACAGCCGTTTCGTCTCAATCTCACCCTCAAGGCATCGGCAAATGAGCTGGGAATTTTTGAACAATTCGCCATGCTTCCCCTTCGCGGAAATGCCGATCTTAGGGCTATACTCCAAGGAGACCATCACCGTTTGGTACTGGAAGCAAAGAGCAACATTGCCCGCAGTGCAAGCCATGCACGCATCCATTGGAAACGACTGCGCCCCTCCTATATCTATCTTGATATGAAGCATGCCGATGCGGCAACGCTGTTTTATCTCTTTTCCCGTTCCGCCCCTATTGAGGGAAAACTCTCTGTGAATGCTGAGTCCAATATGACCCATACGGCAGGAAAAATTTCTCTGCTCAACGGACTGACCCATCCGGACATCTTGAAACGTGACTATCGCATAACACAGCCAAAAAGCCATTTTACCACTTCAATCCTCCTCAATGCTACCCCCAAAACGATTCACTACAACGGAACTTTTTCCTCGGATTTAGGGCGTACGACCATAGATGATACGACTACCCATAAGGGGATGCTGCGCGATCTGCTGAAAGCCCTCCCCTAATCTACCTTTCATAGGGAGCATTCAAGGAGAATAGTAGACAATCTTCTCATGAAAAATCTATCCCTTGTCCTTGAGTATCATAATCGAACCAAACACCGCTCTTACCGCTATGCCGCGAGTTTAGGCTATATGGACTGGGCAACTCAGCCCGACCCTTTTCGCCGTTACTCACATACCCCGATCGTATCATTGCCCTTTTCCACCATCGATCCTCCGTACCATCTTTTGTTTGAACCCGATGTATTGCCTAAAGCACCGATGTGTCTTGAATCTCTGGCTCATTTGTTACGCTATTCATTAGGGCTTGCGGCCTGGAAAGCTCAAGGGGGGTCTTCATGGGCGTTACGATGCAATGCCTCCAGTGGAAATCTTCATCCGACAGAGTGCTACGTCATCGCTCCTCCCATACAGGGGGTGAGCCGTTCTTATACGTTAGCGCACTATGCCCCCAAAGAGCATGCCTTGGAAATTCTCCATACGTTTGATGAGCCGGTTCAGGGGATGGGAGACAATGGCTGTTTGGTCATCTTAAGCTCCGTTATTTGGAGAGAAGCATGGAAATACGGCGAGCGGTGCTGGCGCTACTGCCAGCTTGATGCCGGTCATGCCCAAGAAGCGCTTCGTCTAAGCGCTAAAAGTTTGGGGTGGAACACTACATCGTTGTGTATCGATAGCCGTGTTCTGGCTCAGCTATGCGGATTGGATCAGAGGGAGAGATTTGAGCAGAGTGAACACGAATCGCCCGATATGGCGCTGTGGATTTCTGCAGAACCGCCACCCCAATCACTAGTGCTGCCCCATACCCCACCCCTAGCGTCAAACGCCAATAGGTTAAGCCCTTCACATCACCCTTGGCCGGTTCTAGAGGTGATCGACGAAGCGACACAGGGGAGCTTTCATCCATCGCTGCCTATGGCTATTCAACGGAGGGTACCGAAACCTACCCGCGGTGCCTGTGAGATTATTCTCAGCCGCAGAAGTGCACAGGCGATGAACGGCTCTTCGATTACCAAAGAGCAATTTTACCAATTACTCAATGCGTGTGATGATCTGCCCGATACCCCCGATGTCCATTTTCTCCTTTTTGTCCATCACGTGATCGGTATCGAATCGGGGCTCTACTTTTATGTGCGCAATTTAGAGGAATACGATGCGCTTCGCAACACTATGCATCCTGATTTTAGCTGGAGAGCG
>DASUMY010000014.1:0-8635 GCA_036277435.1 Sulfuricurvum sp. | reverse complement strand
CGTCCAAATGCCGTCTTCGACGACCCGTTTCATGAACATATCATTGATCCATAACGCAGGGAACAGATCGTGGGCACGGCGGCGCTCTTCCCCTGAGTTTTTCTTCACATCAAGGAAATCTTTCACATCCATATGCCACGGCTCTAGATAAACGGCGATCGCCCCCTTACGCGTACCCAGCTGATCGACGGCGATGGCGATGTCGTTGGTGATTTTCAAAAAGGGTACCGTACCGCCCGCAGCGTTTTTATGGCCGTCGATAAACGATCCCATTGCACGTACTTGTGTCCAGTCCCAGCCGATACCGCCGCCGAATTTGGAGAGAAGGGCCATCTCTTTGTAGGCATCAAAGATCCCTTCGATGTTATCCGGCGATGAACCGATGTAGCATGAACTGAGCTGATGACGTGTCGTACGAGCATTGGAGAGCGTCGGTGTTGCCAACATGACTTCAAACTTAGAAACCATGTCATAAAACTTTTTAGCCCAACCCTGACGATCCGTTTCATTCTGAGCCAAAAACATCGCAATGGCCATAAACATATGCTGAGGAAGTTCAATCGGATCACCATTGCGATCTTTGATCAAATAACGGTCATACAGTGTTTTGACCCCAAGGTAATTAAATTGCAAATCGCGATCCGCAACGATATAGCTATCCAAATCTGCCAAATCGTATTTTTCTTTTAATCCAAGAAGAATGCGTCCTTCACCCTCACAGCGTTCAAAATAGTGCTGCAGCGTGCCGTATCCGGTAAACCCGTTTACCCGATGATACAAGTCATACAAGAACAGGCGAGAGGCCACGAATGTCCAATTTGGACTGTCAATGTCAATTTTATCTACGGCCGTTTTAATCAGCGTATGCTGAATCTCATTGCTGGTGATTCCATCGCGAAACTGAATCTGTGCATCTACTTCCAGTTCACTCTGCGATACATTTACCAAACCTTTGACAGCAGCAGACGTATATTTTTGAATTTTTGTAATATCGAGCGGCTCTCGTCGGCCGTTTCGTTTGACGATGGTTAGCATCTGGTTTCCTTGAAATCCTATTAAATTTAATAGTCAAAAGAATTCATCCCTTTGACTGTGCTTATCGCTGTGATACTAAAGCTTATCTCTGATGAGACATAATTTTGCGTTTATTATAGTCACTCAATATTGTATTGTTTCTTATACTCGAATCATGTTTTTTTATGATTATTATTTGAACACACGTGCAAAAATTTTATCGACATTTTTAGTGTAATAATCATAGTTAAAACACTCACGAATTGCCTCTTCACTCAAACTTTGTCGTAACTCTTCATCGTCCAGTAAAAATTGGAGATAGAGACTCTCCCCTTTCTCATTGATGGCGGTTTTACCCTGCTGCAGCCCTTCCCATACTTTCATGGCATTACGCTGTACGATACGGTAAGCATCTTCACGGCTTACCCCTTTAAGCGGTAGTTCCAATAACACACGCTGGGAAAACACCAACCCTCCGGTAAGATTCAAATTACGCATCATGTTTTCTGGATAAACGACGAGATTGGCAATAACACTGTTAAAACGGTGAAGCATAAAATCAGACGTTACAAAGGAATCTGGAAGCCAAAAACGCTCTGTAGAACTGTGAGAGATATCACGCTCATGCCATAACGCGACATTTTCCATTGCAGGGACTACATAGGCACGTACCATACGGGCAAGCCCGGTAATATTCTCGGTCAAAATCGGATTGCGTTTATGAGGCATAGCCGATGAACCTTTTTGCCCTTTGGAAAAAAACTCTTCACATTCATACACTTCTGTCCGCTGCCAGTGGCGTACTTGTACGGCAAACTTTTCGATGGAACTGGCTAACAATCCTAACGCACTGGCAAGGCGTGCATAACGATCACGCTGAATAACCTGGTTTGATGCAGGAGCCGGTTTTAGCCCCAGCTCTTCACAGGCATACTCTTCAAGCTCTAAGGGTGCATGAGCGAAGTTCCCCATGGCACCGGATACTTGGCCGACGGCAATAACGTCCATCGTTTGTTCCAGATTCGTCAAATGGCGTGCCATCTCATCATACCATACCGCTAACACCAATCCAAACGTAATCGGCTCACCGTGTATTCCGTGGGATCGTCCTACCGTCAATGTCATCTTGTGTTCGAGTGCACGCACTTTTATCGATTCCATAACCATCTTGACGTCTTGGATAATCAACGCCAATGAATCACGCATCTGCAAGGCTACTGCCGTATCGACCGTATCCGAAGAGGTCATCCCATAATGAAACCAGCGGCTCTCTTCCCCTAAGGTTTCCGATACCGATGTTGTAAACGCAATAAGGTCGTGTTTAGTGACCGCTTCGATCTCATCGATCCGTTCAACACTAAAACCGGCATTTTTGATAATCTTATCCGCATCCTCATCCGGAATCAACCCCAATCTATTCCAGGCTTTTACCGCCGCTTTTTCAACATCAAGCCATGCTTGATATTTTGCCTGCATGGTCCATTTGGATTTCATCTCTTCTCGTGCGTAACGATCAACCATAATTTATTTCCTTACTGTGCTAAAATGCGCTTTATAAATGGCGCTAAACTATACTTTTAGTCTACCAAACCCTCCCTAATAAAGGAATTAAAATTGCCTTTCATCACCAAAAAACTCCATGCTCCTACACGCCAAAAAGCCTTTAAATTTTTGATACAGGAGCTTGGTCTTTCTCAGAGTGAAGCGCAGCGTCTTATCGCCAAAGGGCGTCTTTCGCAAAACGGTGTCGTGATGAGCAACAATGCCGGATTTATTGAGGGTGATTTTGAGTTTATCTGTTTTGAACCGTTATCGTTGGGATTACAACCGACGTTTGTCGCTAACGACTTTGCCGTTTATGACAAACCAAGCGGCGTCTTGGTCCATCCTCAAAATCGTACAACGCCCTATTCGCTGAATGATGAGATCAAACACCGGTTTGGTCATGATGCTAACGTCACCCATCGTATCGATCAAGAAACCAGCGGTTTAGTCTTGGCATCCCGTAACAAAGAGAGTGAACGTGTTTTAAAAATGCTGTTTGAAAACCGTGAAATTTCCAAACGTTATTTGGCAATGGTGCATGGCCATTTAGAACACTCTCTGGACATTCAAGAACCTTTGCTGCGAAAAGAAGACCCCAGCACATTGGTACGCATGGTTGTCAAGGTTCATCCTGAGGGGAAGCCATCACGTACATTTATTAAACCCCTTCGTTATTTTCCCCAATACAATATGACTCTCGTTGAAGCATCGCCGTTTACCGGTAGAACCCACCAGATTCGGGTCCATTTGTTTCACGTGAAACATCCTATCGTGGGTGATCCCATTTATGGACAAGAAGAATTGGATATCGTAAAATTTTTAGATAAAGAGATAACACCGGAAGAACGAGTAACCAAAGGGGGAGCAAATCGCCTCCTCCTTCATGCTCACTCGCTGGAATTTGAGTATGAAGGGACCCGTTATCATATCATCTCAAAAGAAGATTTTATTCAACACTGCTTGGAAGCGATGAAGGTTTTGGAGCGGTTATAACGTCTCAACAATGTAGCGCTTGCGCTTTGCCTCTTTGATCTGTTTGATATCCACCATGATGTACCCATCGATACAGTTATTGAAATCAACATCGATTCCAAAATCGATAAATTGAACGCCCCCCTCTTCACATATCTCACTGTATTGTTTATATAACGTGGGGACCGCTACGTCAAAAGTTTTGAGATAATCTTTTAGCACCTTAAAATCATGCTGATAGTTATGACCCAAAAAGATTTCAGAAAACTCTGCTTTAACGTAATCCGATAACCGAAAAGGAGATTTTGCTGCTAAATGGTGTTTTTCCCCTCCGAAATAAAGAGAATAAAAATAGACGAGCGCCTCTTGCGCATGGATAGGATAAGAACCCGATATACTGACAGGACCTATCATGTATCTGATATGGGGGTTATGGCTTAGGTAGGCACCTATGCCTTGCCACAGGTAATCTAGCGCCCTGCTTCCCCAATATTTCGGCTGCACGAAACTGCGCCCCAATTCAATAGCATCTTCCAACACCTTATCAAATTCATCCCCCATAGTGCACAGTTCATTGAGATAAAGACCCTCTTTTCCAAGCCACGACAGTATCCATCCGCACTCACCGATCCGATAGGCTCCAACCACTTCGAGAGCATCGTCATCCCATAAAACCAAATGATGGTAATAGCGGTCATACTCATCTACATCTCTTGTTTTGCCGCTTCCCTCACCTACTTTTCGAAACGAATATTCGCGCAATCGACCAATTTCATTGATGAGATTCGGTGCGTTATCAAACTCGATTAGATAGATATGTTTATCGTCGCTTGTCGTACCCAGCCGTTCTCCCCGCTTTAACTCTTGACGGATTTCCTGACGTGATACCGGATGAGCGATCGACAATTCTGTCGGATAAATCCCTTTTTTACCTTTTGCCAGACGGATAAGATGTTTGCGAAACTGTCTCGCATGATGTTTTTCACTCATGGATGTGTCATTAAGAACTTTCGGATTAATCAATTCCCCGACCGTAAAATCAAAAACTTGATTTTTAGCTGCAAACATTTCATGTCCAAGCAATAACGTTCCCAGAGGTTTGTATATCCATGAGGCGGCATAAAAAAGAGCACTGTTCTTCGCTTTGACAAAAATAGGGACGATCGGAGTACCGTTGCGTTTGGCAAATTTTACAAAGCCCCCTTTCCATGCCCCCTCTTTCACACCGAACACATTGGCCCGTGATACTTCTCCGCTGGGGAAAAAAATAACCACTTCTTCCGCTTGAAGCGCTGCGTCAATCTGACGCAATGACTCTTTTGAGAGTTTGTCATTAAAATTATCGACACCGATAATAAATTCTTTCAACTGAGGAATAGAAGAAAGCATTTTATTGGCAACAATTTTCACCTTCTTATCGGATCGTACGCTGCATACCATTTGTATAAGCGCTAATCCGTCCAATGCTCCCAACGGATGGTTGGCAACAATAATCACTTTTCCAATAGCAGGAATATTTTCAATCTGCCGATGAACGACTTTATAAGATACGTTCAAATGTTCCAGAACCGCATCGATAAAATCCAATCCAATTTTATTTTTATTTTTCTCCATAAAACTGTTAATCGAATTTTCATGGATAACATAACGTGTCAATCCAACAATAGCTTTGGAAATTATTTCCGGATAAGCGAACAATTGAGGATGTTCTTTTTTCAATAAATATTCTGCACTAACCATAACCATACCTTTGAATGAAGGAGATGTGCGATGGTAAATCATGTTTATTTCAGTTTTATTACACCTTTATTACGCGGTTATTACGATCGGAAAAAGATGACAATGTGAATAACTTTTTATAACAGCTGATTAATCTATAGTAAATCACTGTTTTTTATGATTAATTTCATAAAAAGCCCTATTTTAGGGGATTTAATACATATTTAAGCCTATGTAGTTCAGGATAAATTTATATAAATTATTTCTGAAATAGCTAAAAGTTATAGGAATAATAAGGAAAAAAATTTGACATTTGTTCACATCTCGCTCACAGTGTGAATATTACACACCTTGAGAAAAATTTACGATTTTTTTAGTTTTTAATATTATTTTTAGTTGCGATTGAGGATTCTGCCTTAAAAAATATGTTGACTGCAAGAAGAAGGAAAAAGACTAAGGGGAGTATCGATACAATTCTGCCTTAGCGGCTCTCCTGGTGTGTTAGCCGCTTTGTTTTTTCCAATTTTACTCTCTGTGCGTGCGTTATCGCAACGGCCATGGCATCGGTAATATCCATCGGCTTAATCTCTTTTGTAATCCCTAATATCTGTTTTACCATAAATGCCACCTGCTCTTTAGCCGCTTTTGCTTTTCCCGTTAATGCCTTTTTGACTTGCAATGCCGTATATTCAGCAAACATTCCATGTTCTTGCAGAAGTTTCAAACTGATAGCTCCTCGAAATTGCGCTAATTTTAAAACGGTTTTAGGATTATGGGCATAAAAAATATCTTCCATCGCAACTTCATCAATTGCGTGGGTTCGGAAAAGCTGTTCCAATGCTTCTGCGACCTGCGGAATTTGATATTGAAGCCCTTCACTTTTTATTTTGATCAATCCTGCTTCAATCAATTTTATTTTTTGCCCTTCCAAGGCAATAAGAGCGTAACCGCAGTTTCGTGTACCCGGATCAATCCCTAAAATTATCATACCAACTCCATTCACATAGTTGAAAAACACTATTCACATTAAATATGTCCCCAATTATAGGGAAAAAATAGTATTATTCACATTACTATTCACATGGTTGGAGAAAAGAATGACAAACATCGGCAGTATGGTTTTGCAAATGCTGAAAAATGAAATTAGCGAAGTGGATTACACACGCTACATAAAACAGCTTCATTTCAATGAAGAAGAATCCAAAAGCAATCTGGCCGTTTATACCGCTCCGAACCAACTCATCGCCAATTGGATACAAACCAAATATGCCGATAAAATATCCCATCTTTTTGAAATAAAAACCGGCGTCAAACCTATCGTGACGATTAGTGTCAAGTCTCAAACCACAGTTACACCGACACAATCAGCAGCAATCATACCCATTCACAGCGATAAAGCCCCTCTTGCCCTTTTAAATCCTTCCTATACCTTTCAAAACTTTGTGGTCGGGGGATCCAATAATTTTGCTTATGTGGCCGCAAAAAGTGTCAGTGAAAAACCGGGGATTGTGTATAACCCTCTTTTTATCTACGGCGGCGTGGGACTGGGCAAAACCCATTTGATGCAAGCCGTCGGCAACGTCATGCAAGCGCAAGGCAAAACGGTCATCTATACCTCCGTGGAACAATTCCTCAATGATTTCAGCCGACATCTCAGCAATCGGACGATGGACCGCTTCAAAGACAAATATCGCAAATGTGATTTACTCCTCATCGATGATATTCAGTTTTTAAGCGGCAAAAACCAGATTCAGGAAGAATTTTTTCATACGTTTGAAGCGTTGCGAAATGAAAATAAACAAATTATTATTACCTCAGACAAACATCCGAAAAAAATCGCCGGTCTTGAAGAGCGGCTAAAAAGCCGCTTTGAATGGGGATTGGTAGCCGATATCCAGCCTCCTGAATTGGAAACAAAGATAGAGATCATCAAGAAAAAATGTGAAATCAATCGCGTTAAACTCGATAAAGAAGTTATCAATTACGTAGCCACCATTATTGAAAACAATACGAGAGAAATTGAAGGAATCCTCTCTAAGCTCAACGCCTATTCTCAGCTCATGGGGGTTGATGTCAACATCGAATTTGCCCGAAATGTTCTCAAAGAACAAATGGCCGAGAAACGGGGCAACATTACGACCGACCTCATTATGGAGATTGTGTCCAAAGAACTCAACGTCAAAGCAAGTGAAATCCGTTCAAAAAGCCGTAACAGCAATATTGTTTACGCGCGCCGTATCGCCATTTATCTCTCTCGTAATCTCACCCCCAATTCAATGCCGCAACTGGCACACTATTTTGGAATGAAAGATCATACCGCCGTCAGTCACACGATGAAAAAAATCAACGAACTGATGAAAAACGATGAAGATTTCAAAATAAAAATCGACGAACTCGCCAATAAAATATCAACCATGACCTCTGAATAAGATTCTGATTGTAAAGGTGTTTTAAAAAAGATATAATTCAAAAGGTGAATAGATGTGAATGAAACATTTTTGTTTGGTCACATCTGTTCATCCCGATAATAAGGGGGGATGTGTACTTATTCACCCATTCACACCCCCTTATTACTAACTACTAGCTATTTAGATATATAAATAAAAAGGAAACACGTTATGAAAATAACCATTGATAAATCCGTTTTAGAAAACATATTGCTCCATTTACAACCTTTTTTAGAAAAAAAAGATACTTCTCAAATTACCTCTCATATTCTTTTGAGTACCGATGGAAGAACTCTCCACGCAAAAGCTACCGATTATGAAATTGGATTAACCATACAAACCAATGCACTCAGTGTAGAAGAACCGGGTTCCGTAACCGCTAATGGCAAAAAGCTGTTAGACATTATTCGAATATTGAAAGATGAAGAGATTGAAATAGAACTCGTCAAAGAAAATCTTCATATACGACAGAAACGGTCAAATTTTAAATTGCCCACCTATAAAAGTTCTGAATTTCCACAATTCCCTCTAACCGATGGCAAACCTAATATTGCTATTAATTCTCAAATATTAATAGAATCATTGAAAAAAATCACTCCGGCAACTGATACCAATAACCCGAAATTTGAGCTTAACGGTGCTTTGATTGATATCAAAAGCAATCAAATCAATTTTGTATCGACCGATACAAGACGACTGGCATTAGTTCACATTGATAATCAAAATGATCATGAACTCTCAATAATTGTCCCTAAAAAAGCGATAATAGAGATACAAAAATTATTTTCCGACAACATCGAAATTTATTATGACAATACCCATTTGATTATCAAATCTGAAGATTCCCTCTTTTTTACCAAATTAATCAACGGAAAATTTCCCGATTACACCCGTATTATTCCCAAAGAGGCATCTCGAACAATCATTCTCCCCAAAGC
>DASUMY010000013.1:0-11459 GCA_036277435.1 Sulfuricurvum sp. | reverse complement strand
TGATTTCACCGTATGCGCCGTCCACTATCGCTTTAACCTCTCTGCCAAAGAGCAAACCCAACGCATCCTCAAAGCGATGGAAAACCCCTATTTCACAATCCTCGCCCATCCTACAGGGCGCCTTTTAGGGCTTCGTGAACCATATGAGCTGGATATGGAGTCCATCATCCGTTCGTGCGCCGATCATGGCATCATCTTGGAACTCAATGCCCAGCCCGACCGGCTCGATATCGACGATATACACTGCCGCATAGCAAAAAACGCCGGTGTCAAAGTAGCCATTTCCACCGATGCCCACTCTATTGCCGATTTAGAATTGATGAACCTTGGAATCGGTCAAGCACGCCGCGGCTGGCTTGAAAAAGAGGATGTGATCAATACCCGAAATCTAAAAGAGCTTATGAAACTGCTGCACAAGCGACGTCTATAAAGCATAAGATTTTTTCATAAAAAAATTATGACAGAAATCTATTATTCCCTTTTGAGTAAAATCATTTTACGAATGCTTTTTAGAAAGTGATAAAACGTAAGGTTTAAATGTAATGAACACAAACGTATGGCTCTCCCCATTTAAACACTATTTCAATCTCCACCCAACTCATTACCCTGCCATGCGTCACGTTGCCCTTGCTATTGCCATCATGGCAGCAGCGATGATCAGCATCATTTTTCTCCCCTCTATGGTCGAAACACGCGGGTTAAAGGACTACTTGCCGCTGCATACGGCGCTGGAAATGTCATCCATCATTATTGCGATGCTGATATTTGCCGTAGGCTGGAACCCCTATAGCAATAAATTGCCCAGCAACATCACCCTGCTCTCTATCCTGTTTTTCGGCGTAGCCGTATTTGATTTTTCGCATACCATGTCGTATACAGGAATGCCAGATTTTGTCACACCCAGCGGCGTTGAGAAAGGGATTTATTTCTGGCTGGCGGCTCGGTTGCTCTCTTCGGTAGGCCTCTTACTTTTTTTATTTATCCCCATACGCCCTTTGCGTTCGAATATCTATAATTATCTGCTGTTTGGTGTGATAGTTACCCTCATTGCTATCGTTCATTGGGTGGTCTTCTATCATCAGGAATTAATCCATCACACCCTCTTCATAGAGGGAGAGGGGCTTACTCTCTTAAAAATTTATACCGAATACACCATTATCAGCTTGAATCTGGTTGCGGCGGTTGTATTACTGCACCGCATGCGCAAACCTCAGTCCTACCATGCACCGGCATTGTTCGGGGCGCTTTGTATTATGGCCATGAGTGAATTTTTTTTCACCCTCTATGCCCATGTGAGCGATGTCTATAATATCTTCGGCCATATTTACAAATCGGTTGCATTTTTATTCGTCTACCGTGCGATTTTTATCACAACCGTTGAAAAACCTTACAAAGAACTGCATGATTCCCAAAATCAGCTTAATGATAAAAACCACCTCCTCCATACGATTATCGAGAATATTCCCAACATGATTTTTCTCAAAGATGCGCAAGAACTCCGTTATAAACTCTTCAATAAAGCAGGTGAAACGCTTCTTGGTCTCGACCGCAACACGCTGTTAGGGCATAACGATTATGATTTGTTTCCGAAAGAACAAGCGGAATTTTTTACCCATAAAGACCGTGAAACGTTGCAACTGCATAAGGTCGTGGATATACCCGAAGAGCTTATAGAAACGGCACAAGGAACGCGTATCCTCCACACCAAAAAGATCGCCATAGATAATGCACACGGAGAGCCGCTCTACCTCTTGGGGATTTCCGAAGACATTAGCGAACGTAAAAAAGCCCAGGCCTCTATTGAACGACTCGCCCATTTTGATCAGTTGACCGATTTGCCCAATCGGGTCATGCTGTATGATCGGGTCAAATATCTGCTGAATATGGCGGAACGCAATGAAGAGCCGATGGCCGTCATGTACCTTGATCTCGACCATTTCAAAAACATCAATGATACATTGGGCCACAGTATCGGGGACAAGCTGTTAATCGAAATAGGAAAACGGCTTTTATCCACCATCCGTAGCGAGGATACGGCATCTCGCGTGGGAGGAGATGAATTCATCATGCTCTTCCCCAATACCGATTCCAACGCGGCCATGCATATCGCATCCAAAATCATCGCATCCATTTCCGTTCCCAATATTATTGAACATCACGAACTGACGGTAACACCATCGATCGGGATTGCTATGTATCCGAATGACGGCCACGATTTTGAAACACTTTTGAAGAATGCCGATACCGCCATGTATCGCGTAAAACAGGACAGCCGTAACAATTTCAACTTTTTTACCCAGGAGATGCAGTTGCATTCCGCCCGTAATCTTCAACTGAACAATGCATTGCGTCATGCATTAGAGCGTAACGAACTGCAGCTGCACTATCAGCCACAAATTTCTATCCAAGACGGCCGCATTATCGGAGCAGAAGCCCTGATTCGATGGAATCATCCTGAAATGGGGATGATATCACCTGCCGAGTTCATCCCTATTGCCGAAGAAAGCGGACAAATTATCTCCATCGGGGAATGGGTTCTGCGTACTGCCGCACAAAAAATGAAAGAGTTGTATGAAGAGGGATTCCATGAAATGGTCATGGCTGTGAATTTATCCGCTATTCAGTTTCGGCAGGCGAATCTGCTCGACATCGTTACAGGAGTTTTGAATGAGATCCAATTGCCCAGCCGATGTCTTGAGCTTGAACTGACCGAAGCCGTTGCGATGTACAACCCGAAAACCGCCATCAATATCATGAATTCGCTCCATGAAAAAAATATCCGTATGTCCATCGATGATTTCGGAACCGGCTACTCCTCTCTAAGCTATCTAAAAAAATTCAAAGTATACAAACTCAAAATTGACCAATCGTTCATCCGTGATATTGCGAAAGATCCGGATGATCGTGCCATCGTCAGCGCTATTATCGATATGGCAAGCAACCTCGGGATACAGACTATTGCAGAAGGGGTTGAGACCGCGGAACAATTGGCATTCTTGCGTCTTCACGGATGCAATGAAGCGCAAGGCTATTATTTTAGCAAGCCGCTTCCCGCAGAAGAATTTACACTATTTGTCCGAAACGCCTACACGTTTTGATATACGACCGTCGTATAGCTATAATGGCACATGCAAAACTCCTCAAAAACTACTTATGATCTGATCGTCGTCGGTGCCGGAGCCGCGGGGATGATGGCCGCTATCACCGCTGCACGTCGGGGCAACAACGTGCTTCTTCTCGAAAAACTTTCCAAAATCGCTTCCAAACTCAAAGCCACGGGCGGAGGTCGATGCAATCTCACCAATACCCTCTCCAATGAAGATTTCATGGTACGTTTCGGACGCGACGGCCGCTTTATGACCCCCGCATTGAACGCCCTCGATCACAAAGCATTGATCGCTTTTTTTAGCCAAATCGGGGTAGAGAGTCATGCTCCCGATGGGTACCGTGTTTTTCCCGTTTCTCACAGCTCGGTGAGCATTATCAGTGCCCTGGAAGAGGAGATGGCTCGTTTAGGGGTCACCCTCCTCACCCACGCGCGCGTCGAAAGCTTGGAACACGATGGAAGCCGTGTAACGGGGGTAAAAACCGCAGACCACACCTATTGGGCTCCCCATGTAATCATCGCTACGGGAGGTCTGGGCTATCCGCAGTTGGGAGCTGAGGGGGACGGATTCACCATCGCGGCAAACGTCGGGCACACAATCACCGACCTCTACCCCGCCATGATGCCTCTGCGCACTCGCGAGACGTGGGTAGCCAATTGCCGTGCCGACACGATTGCCAAAGCACAATTGCGCGTGAATCTGCCCAAAGCAAAAAATCTCCGAGCCACAGGGGATTTGATTTTTACCGCCAACGGCATCCGAGGCCCCGTCGTTCTTGATTTCGCACGGGAAGTCAATCCTCTCCTCGAAAAGTACGGTGAAGTGCCTTTGCTTATCAATCTGACCAAAGGGCTTAACGAAGAGCAGCTTCTCACCCATATCAAAGATGCCATCTATAAAAATCCGGAACAATCCATATTAACTCATATGATGACCCTTCTTCCCGAATCACTCTGCCGCGAACTGTGTGTTCTGGCCGATGCCGATCCCGATACGGGATTCAACAAACTCACCGGTCTGCAACGGGACACCCTTATCAAACTTCTCGCATGGACCCCGCTCACCGTTATCGGGCATGACGGATTTAAAATGGCGATGATCACGCGCGGCGGCGTATCGCTCAAAGAGGTCCGTCCCGAAACGATGGAGAGCAAAGTGCTCAACGGTCTTTTTTTCTGCGGTGAAGTGATGAATCTTGACGGACCGTGCGGAGGGTACAATCTGCAGTGGTCGTTTGCCAGCGGATATTTGGCCGGACACTTGGCACATCCCAACGATTAGAGCAAACGTCTCTCTTTTTCGATTCATAAGCATTAATTAATCTCAATCGTTTTACACTTGTACATATTTGAGTATAAGGAGTTTTTATGATCAGTCCAAAAAATAGTATTGCGCTATTACTGCTCGCAGGTATGGTATCGGTTCTCAATGCAGGGACGATGAAAAGTCAAGATGTATATACAAAAATGTGTTCATTATGCCACGGAGCGCAAGGACAGGGAAATCCGAATGTTCCTGATGCCCCTGCTCTTAATTCACAAAGCATGGAAGATCTGGTGGTGAAACTTTCCGATATCAAAGGGAAAAATTTTGACAATGCCCATGCAAAAATGGCCGATAATCAGAAAATTATCGAAATGCGCGGCATGAAATACAATGCACATGAAATGGCAGCCTACATACACAAGAACTTCAATAAAGATAAATAATCTTCATTCCTCCTTCGGGAGGCAAACTCTTGATTCAGGCATCTGCATCTTCGCTATAATTTCATGCTTTTGAAACCGTTGAAAAAAAATGACGCTCTTTCATGCTAAATCCATACAATGATTGTCCGATGAAAATAAAACTCCTCTTTTTACTCTCTTTAGTGTTTCATACCTGTGTATTGGCCGATACGACCAACGGTGTTTATGACATCCGAGGCAACTCATGGCTGCTGGATGCCAATATGACCCTTTTTTTGGGCAAATGGCGCACTGATACCGTCACCCCGATTCAACATGGAAGCTATAAGAATGTAATCGTCAATGGGGATACGACCAAAAAAAATGTCGCCCTGACGTTTGATGATTCCCCCGATGAAAACAACACCCTCAAACTTCTCGATATTCTTCATGCCCATCAGGTTGAGGCCGCTTTTTTCATGATCGGCGGTACAATGAGCGACAGCAATATCACCGTGGTAAAGCGAACGCATGATGAGGGGCATCTCGTGTTAAGCCACACTTTCAACCACCCTCGAATGAGTGATCTCAACGAAAGTGCCATGATATCACAGCTCGATCGAGCCGCAGAGCGGATTGAAACGATTACCGGACGATACCCCCTCCTCATGCGTCCCCCATACGGTTCGATCAACGCTCAGGTTGTCGATACGATCAATGCCAAAGGGATGACAACGGTACTATGGTCGCTTGATTCCCTCGATTGGACGCTCAAAGATCCCGATGCCGTTATTCAAAACGTCACGTCCAATGTCCGTAATGGCGATATTATCCTGATGCACCGCAACCCGACGAGTGTGGCATCATTGCCAAAAATTCTTGAAACACTCCGGTCACAGGGGTATACGATACAACGGCTTGATGCCTTACTGGGAATCGAGCCTTACCGCCAATAGCTCGATTTTTCATCCCCTTTCTATGCTGTTTTGATATAAAAATATTTAATAAATAATGATAAGAATCATTTTATATAAATTAAACTACTATAAACATTATAGAACAAATAAAGGTGTCCACATGCTCCTAAAAATCCATTCTCTTATCCTGGCCAGTCTTTTAAGTGTATCAACACTCAGTGCGGTTGAATACGATGGTGAAAAAAGCTATATGCTTGATGTGAAATATGACATTTGCATTATTCCTCCCCAAGAGAAAGATGCAGCAGCAAAAGGGATTAATGTCATCAGTGTCAAACAAGCCAAAAATCTCTATGATCAAAAAGCTTCTTTTTACGATGCACGGGAAAAACGGCATTACAATAAACAGCATATCAAAGGGGCTAAACTGGTTGATTTCGACCGCTCCAAAGCAGAGTATATGGTGATTAATCTTCCAAAAGACAAAGAAGAGTCGTTGGTCTTTTATTGCTACGGCGAATCGTGTGCCAATTCGTATGAAGCGGCATTAGCGGTCAAAAAACTAGGGTATAAAAATGTTTACTGGCTGCTAAACGGCTATAACGACTGGATTGCAAAAAGGTATCCGGTTCAATAAAAATCAATCAGATGACGCAACTTTCTCTTTAGTCGCGCCATCTACGCTATAATACGGTAATTAATTACTGTAATGCTCTGCACCTCATCCGTTCTCTTTATCGAGGGTTACTATCCGAAGGACTTCTTTTCATGTCATCAACCATAAAACGCCAGAATCATCGCATACATCCATGCAATGTTTCCCAAAAAAATGCGCTATTGCGCCACATCATTGCTCAAAACAGTGACAAATCAATCCTGATCGTCACGGCTAATGATCCTTCTGCCATCGAAGCAGAAACGAGTAAAAATGTCACCATCGCCACAGACAGTGCCCTGACACAGCCTAGCGACGTTATGTACGATATGCTGATCAGTTACGATTTGCCGGAAAAAGCAATTATCTACATGACCCGTTTTGCACGCGCTCGCGATGCGGCTTTGATACTATTAAGTGCAGAAGACCAAAAGCATCTCTACGCAATTGAAACACTGCTAGGACGTACCATCGTCCAAGAACCGATTAGCGGTTACGAACCAAATTTTGGAATCGCGGTAGAACAAAAGAACAAAGAAGAAGCCAAAGCCAAACGTGATGCCCGTAATGAAGAAAATGCAAAACGTGATGCACAGCCAAAACGCCCTTTCAAGCCGCGTTCGAATGATCAGCGTTCTGATTTCAAACGTGACGATCGAGCTCAGCGTGACGATAGCCGTCCCCCTCGTAAACCGTATGAAGGTCATAAAAATGAAAGCCGATCTTCTCAGTTTCTAGGAAAAGACGAAAACGGAAAACCTATTTTTGCCGGCAAAACACGTGAGCGAAACCATTATCATGACGGCAAGCCACGCACGGAAGCGGAAAAAGCGTATAAAACCCCGTATTCAAATAAACCGAAATTTTATGGAAAAGATGCTCAAGAGAATGAGACATCCAAATCATCTGACGATAAAAAGCCATTTGGGGAGAAAAAACCATACGGTGACAAGAAGCCGTTCGGAGATAAAAAGCCTTTTAATAAAGATGAGAGAAAACCCTACGGTGATAAAAAACCTTATGAAAAGAAACCGTTTGATAAAGATGGGAAAAAGCCGTTTGGAGACAAAAAGCCATACGGGGATAAAAAACCTTTTAATAAAGATGATAAAAAGCCGTTCGGGGACAAAAAGCCTTACGGCGACAAAAAACCGTTTGGAGAGAAGAAGCCGTTTAATAAAGACGGTAACAAATCATCCGGCGGATACAAACCCTCGTATGACGCACACAAACCTGCGCATACCGATACGGCACCCAAACGAGCCCCTCGCCGTATCAATGTCAAATCATTGGATAAAACACCAAAGGAGTAAAATCCCTTTGGCTGTGCTACCCACTATGGTACAGAAGCCTGCCTCTATTCGTTTATCGCCGCTTTTTTAACTTCCAATTTATCATACAGCTTGAGCATATTATGATAATCGGCGTGAAGCGTCGTATCAATGAGAAACTCTTCCCCCTCTAAAATTTTCAACGCTTTTTCAACCCGTACACGCCCATAGACATTACACAATCCCTCCTCATACTCTTCCCAAGGCAACTCCGCCTCGCCCATACGTATCAATTCAGCAACAATATGCCCCATGCTATTCGTCCCAAATTCCAAAAAGGAGAGTGCTTCATCCGTATTTCCGAGCAAGAGATGTATTTGTGCTTTAAATTCAACCATCGTGAAATTATTTTGGAAAATTACCCCGATGTATTTTTCGACATTCAAGGTATCTTCGAGCGATTCAATCTCCTCTAAAATCTCTTCGGCGTCATACTCTTCAAAATGAAGTACCAAATCACGGATTCTTTTTCCGTTATTTTTGTTGTTGTAGGTCAAATCCTCAATCGGATAGACTTCGGATATACCGGGAACAATCATCTGGCAGGAGTAAAATCCGAGATAATTGTATTCTCTGACATACATCTCTTTGCCCATAACCTTGAGTATCTCCGTCAAATAGCTATATTCCGCATCACTCCCCTCACCCGCATAGTTCCATGAGGCAAATTCAAAACTTTTTTTAGAACATAAAAAGCCGAACCCGAGCTTGCCGTTGGAATCGATGAAGTGGGATTCCAGATTAAAGCTGTCCGCAACCAGACTCATGTCAAATGTCGGTGCCTCAAAGGCATCCAGATTGTCCAAACCGCGTCCTTGCATCAGTTCGGTCATCGTTCGCTCCAAGGACACCTGCAAAATTGGATGGGCCCCGAAAGAGACAAAAAGCGATCCGTTTTCGGGATTGATCAACGAGATCGCCGTCACGGGGAATTTTCCCCCCAAAGATGCGTCCAAAACCTCAACAATATAACCTAACTCGCGCAATGCGCTGACGTCCTTGTAAAGTCGCTCAAAAGAGCGAACGATCTCATCGGGATATTTGGGAAGGGCGTAGCCGTTTTTGATGATTTCAATCTTCGCATGACGTTCGAAAATCTCGCTTAGCGCCTGCACCTGAGCTTCAAAAGGGGTATTTCCTGTTGCCAGACCGTTGCTGACATACAGATTGCTCAAAATGTTAAGTGGAATATAGACCTTTTCTTTCGTTGAGTGTTGAATAAACGGCAATGCTACGATTTTATCCTCATAGTCGCTGTTATAATCGACAAGATCCTCATCGCTCAACTCTCCGTTAGGGTCATACACACGGCGCAGTTCTTCATTGAGGTATCCACCTTTAAAATCAAATGCGACTTCATCGGGATAATACTTTCGTTCCGGGAGATAAAAATCAATAAAAAAATTATTGGTCTGAAGCCGTTCGATATATTCGCCCAATGCACTCGCCATAGAGGCTTCCGAAACGATCCCTTTGCCGTTCGAGTAGATATGGCGCGGCGCTTCAATGGAGGCGAGATTAACCGAATAGCAATACTCCAGCGGATGTTTTTCCTGTGAAAAAGTCGCTTCGCACCCGACATCGGCTAAAACCGCCTCCATTTTTGCAATAGACTCTTCCAGCGGAGCATTTTTGGATAATAAATTCATAGAGTTCACTTTTAAATAATTTTGCATGATGTCACAATAAAAGCATACTATACCGTATTATGCTATAGTTGCAAAAACGTTAAGTGTGGAAAAGAATGGCTATTATCTCAATCGCATCAACCAAAGGGGGAGTAGGTAAAACGTCCCTCGCCTTTTCTCTTGCAAAAGATCTTGGTTATCGCTACGCGACGAATGACATGTCCGTTGTCCTCAACAAATACAAAAATGCCCGCTATTACCCTAACAAAATCCCGTTGCATCCCGATACCGTTTACGATTTCGGCGGATTTGAAGCACCTCATGCCGATGAGATTTTACGCCAATCCGATATTATTCTGATTCCCACGATCAACGATCTTAACTCCATTATGAAGAGCTTGATTTTCATTAAAAACTACAAAGAAAAGACGATGCTCGTTTTTGCCAACATGATCGACAACCCCAACGATGCTTCCATGATCCGTGAAAAAATTCATGAACATTTCCCGAATCTCGCTTTTACCTATCTACGCCGTACCAAATTGCTCAAGAACGCACTGGAAACAGGTCTTAGCGCAACGGAACTGTATGAATCGAGCAAACATACCCAGCACCTCTATAAACAATCCTACAATGAATATTACAAAATATTAAAACTGTTTACGACGGACGGTCACTATTTCAAAGCGTCCCACTCATGACCCCGATTATTCTGACGACACTGAATGCCCGCTATACCCATACGGCCTTAGGACTGCGTTATTTGTATGCCAATCTTCATGAATTTCAATGCGATACTAAAATCATCGAATTTACGATCAACGAGCAGATTCAAAGTATTGCCGAAGATATCCTCAAACATTCCCCTCGTATCATCGGTATCAGTGTTTACATCTGGAATGCTACTGAAATAGCACAGCTGATCGAAATACTCAAAAAAGTCTCCCCTCAGACCATTATTGTCCTTGGAGGGCCTGAAGCCTCCTATATGCCTCATCGGGTTGATTTTTCCAAAGCGGATCACATCATCAGCGGTGAGGGGGAGGTCGCCTTTTATGAATTATGTCAAAAAATCTTTTCTCCCTCCCCTTTTCGCGAAGGAAAAGATTCAACTCCTTATTTCATCAAAGCACCTATGCCCGATTTAAAAAGCATCAGCCTCCCATATCGCGCCTATAGCGACGAAGACGTAGCCCATCGCTATATCTATGTCGAAGCATCGCGAGGATGCCCTTTTGAATGCGAATTCTGCCTCTCCTCCATCGATGAGAAAGTTCGAAACTTTCCCCTTGATGAGCTGTTGGAAGAGTTTGAAATGTTGTGGCAGCGCGGGGCACGAAGCTTTAAGTTCATCGACCGTACGTTCAATCTGAACATGACGTTTGCCAATCGTATTTTGGATTTCTTTCTTTCCAAAGAGCCCCCTTATTTCGCCCATTTCGAAGTGATACCCGACCATTTTCCCGATGTTCTCAAAGCGAAAATCGCCCTCTTTCCTCCAGGTTCGCTTCAGCTTGAAATCGGGATACAGACCCTTGACCCTGTCATTGCCAAAGGAATTAACCGCCCCTTAAAACTCGAAAAAATTTTTGAAAACCTTCGCTTTTTAGAAAAGGAAACCTCCGCGCATATGCATCTTGATCTTATCGTAGGACTTCCCGGTGAAACCCTCGAGGGATTCGGACGAAATCTGGATAAACTCGTATCCCTTACCCACAGCGAAATCCAAATCGGTATCCTGAAAAATCTATCGGGAACGACCCTCTCACGCCATGATCAAGAGCACGGCATGATTTACAGCGATATTCCCCCCTATGACATCCTCCAAAACAATCTGCTCAGTTTTGAACAAATACAAAAGATGAAACGCTTTGCACGCTTTTGGGATATTTTTTATAACAGCGGGAGTTTTGATAAAACGGTACGCCTTATATGGAGGGATGATAAAGTATTTGAGGGTTTTTATGCGTTCAGCGAGTGGATTTATACCCAAACCCTCTCAACATGGAAAATTTCGCTGGAACGCCAAATAGCCTTGATTCATGCTTACCTCATACACTATCATGATACTGCATCCGTAGAAAAAGCACTGATGGACGATTTGAGCAAACGCCCCAGTAAAACGATCCCCTTTTTTCTGCGACAAAAAACAGC
>DASUMY010000012.1:0-9345 GCA_036277435.1 Sulfuricurvum sp. | reverse complement strand
GGCCCTGTGGCATTGATCAGGTAATCATAGCTCACCTCTTCGATTTGCCCCTCTTTTCCCTGACCGGTATATTCGATGCTTACAAACGGTTTGCCGCTCGCCGCACTCCCTTCCGGATTCAAACTGACCGCTTTGGCTTGCTTGTAGGCAATTCCCGCTTTGGCATACACAGGGGCCAGATCAAAGGTCACCTCTTCTTTGCTCATCTCACCGACACCAACCCAAATATTGGAGGGGATCCAGTTCCATTTTGCATTCGGAGTGACGACGACAACCTCATGATCGTTTCCTAACCATTTTGCGGCAAATGTAGCCGCCGTATGTCCTGCTACTCCACCGCCTAAAACCACTAATCTGGCCATTGTATCTCCTTCGAAAGAATCGTTATCTAAAATCTATTATAACTCAAACCTATCAAAAAAATATCAACTGCCGTCAATATCTTTCAACGATTACAATCCCAAGATTTTACTCACGATTTCGTAGACATTATTGGAGAGGTCCGGATGATTTTTGACCCGTTCCAACGACTTCATCATTTTCGCTTTTGGAAGCGGTGAGAGTTTTTCATAACTTTTGAATGCTCCGGCCAAACCTGAAGCAATTTGGGGGTTCAGGGCATCGATCTGAATAATTTTATCGGCAACAAACTCATATCCGCTGCCGCTTTCATCATGAAAGGCTACGAGATTGCGGGCGAAACTTCCGATCAGCGCCCGCACCAAGTTGGGAACCTTGACATCATAGGCGTTGTCCTCTTGCAATGCCATCACCCTTTGCAGCACCCCCTCGCGGCGTGACGAGGCAAGGACGGCAAAATATTTATTCATGATGAGAGTATTGTCCGCATGCCGTCCATAAAAGTCACGCAAGACCTCTGTTGCCACATCGGGCGCATAATTCTCGAGCAAATCAAGCAATGTCAGACGATCCGTCATGCTCACCGATTCTTCATAATAGCGTTTGCAGACCGCTGCACATCGAGGGTCACCCGCACTCATCCATAACGACAACAACCGGTTTTTCAATGCCCGTTTCCCCATACTCTGGGCATCAATAGAACTGTTTTTAGGATCATACAGTAGCGCCATTTGCGCTTCAATGGTTTCGTGAAAACGGCTTGCGATCGAGCGCTTTAGCGTTTCGAGGGCACGGTGGATGGCATGAACATCGATTACCTCTTGAAACTGCATCATCATCGATATCGTCGGCAATTCCAAAAGCTGTGCTTTAAACATCGCATCCAGCGCAGTATCGTTTAAAATTTTTCCGTAGGCGGTTAAATAGATCTCACTGACCTCATCCGAAACCATCATCGCTTGAAGGGTTGAAATCGCAAACTGCTGAGCAGCTTCATAACGGACAAAACCGTCGCTGTCGTGTGCCATCAAAAAGGAGTAATCAATGGTTTCGCATTCGATGCGCACCGGTGCGCTAAAATGGCGATTGAGCGAAAGCTTTGGTTCTTCGCTGATCTTTTCAAACACCAGCTCGCTGATTGCTTGATCAATCCAAACCACCCCCTCACGGATAATCGTCGCATTCGGGCTTTGAAGGATAAACTCATTCCCCTGGGAATCCAGCAACCCGATACCCAAAGGCAGGGCATACGGAAGCTGCTCTTCATGGTGGATGTTTTTCGGAATTTTTTGCTCCACACGCAGCGTCAGGGTCTGGGCGTCTGGATTATAATGGCTGACAATCGCCAAAGTCGGTGTCCGCTCTTGGGAATACCACCGCTTGAACTGCGTCAGATCGATCGGGCTCTCCTGCTGCATCGCCCACAAAAATTCTTCCGTTCCGACCGCTTGACCGTCAAAATTCTCAAAATACCGATCCGTTGCACGACGGAACCCCTCTGCGCCCAAGAGCGTATGGAGCATCCGAATCACTTCGGCCCCCTTTTCGTACACGGTCGCCGTATAAAAATTGTTGATCTCGATGTACGATGCCGGTTTGATCGGATGGGCCGTCGGCCCCGCATCCTCGACAAATTGGCGTTCCCGAAGCGCTCTGACATCATCGATGCGCTGAATCAGCTGTGAATTCATGTCGGCACTGAAACATTGATCTCTGAAAACCGTCAACCCCTCTTTGAGTGTCAGCTCGAACCAGTTTCGGCACGTAATACGGTTCCCCGTCCAGTTATGAAAATACTCATGGGCAATGACACTCTCTATTCCCATAAAATCACTGTCCGTCGCAGATTCTTCATCGGCGAGGACGTAATGGGAATTGAAAATATTCAACCCTTTGTTCTCCATCGCCCCCATATTAAAACTGTCCACCGCAACAATATTGTAGATATCCAAGTCGTATTCTCTGCCGTACATCTCTTCATCCCACTGCATCGCTTTTTTGAGTGAGCGCATCGCATGGTGGCATTTTGATTCATTTCCCTTGTCACAATAAATGGCCAGCGATACATTTCTCCCGCTCATCGTGACAAACGTATCGTGAATGCTCCCCAAATCACCCGCCACCAATGCGAACAAATACGCCGGCTTCGGAAACGGATCGTCCCAGACAGCGAGATGTTTTCCATTCTCCAGCGTCGCCGTTCCGCATAAATTTCCGTTGCTGAGGATGACGGGGCACACCTCTTTGTTGGCAATGATTTTCGTCGTGAAACGGGTCATAACATCGGGGCGATCGAGAAAATAGGTAATACGGCGGAAACCCTCAGGCTCGTTTTGGGTACACCAGATTCCGCTAGAGCGATACAACCCTTCCAATGCCGTATTTTCATCGGGATAGAGTCGTGTAATGATCCGTATGGATGCTTCATCGGCATCCAAGGAAAGGATCAGACTCCCCTCTTTTATCCGATACATCCCCTCATCATACAGAACCTCATTGACCCATAACAACTCAAGTTCCACCATCTCGCCGTTGAGTCTCAGCTCTTTGGCGTCAGGATTTTGCCGTTTGATCTGCATAACATTGTCCACACGCGTCGAGCTGTTTTCGATAATAAATTCGAGCTGGCACGTGGTGATTCCATAGTCGCTCGGACGGTAATCGGTAAAATAGATAGGAGCAGGGGTTGTCATTCAAAACCTTATGGATACTTTTTGAAATCATAACGAAATTACGGTACACTTCAACCCATATATCACAAAAAAGTCACACCGATGCATAATCAACTCAATCTTGCCCGCCAGCCGATTATGGACCGGAACGAACAGATCCTCGGTTATGAGTTTTTTTACCGTGACAAAGAAGGAAAATGCAGCATTGATGATCCGCGGCATGCCACCAGTTCGGTACTCGTCAATCTTCTGAATCAAATCGGTACCGCTTCGGGTTTTGGAGATGCCTTTGCCTTTATCAACACCGACGGCCCGCTGCTGTTAACCGATATTATTCGAACCCTCCCGAAAGAAAAATTCATTTTTGAACTCTCCTCGGCGATGCGGCATACCGCGCAGGTGCACGAAGCTATTCGCTATTATCACGCCATGGGATTCAGATTTGCCCTCGATGATGCATCGTTTCATCCTCAGTACCTCGAAAATTTTGCCCCTCTTTTTCCCTATATGGAGTACGCAAAATTTGATGTTATGCAAACCGACAGTGACCAATTTCATTATGCTCCCAACCCCTACGGACAAATGAAGCTCATCGCCTATAAAATCGAATTTCATGAGATGCTAGAAGCGTATGAGCAGTTAGGGTTTGCGTATTTTCAGGGGTTTTATTTTGCAAAGTCCCACTTGATTACCCACAGTCGCGTTGATCCAAAATACATGGATCTCCTCTCGTTGTTCTCGCTCCTGCAAACGGACGCGTCGATGGAGGCGATATACGATCTATTTCAAAAAGAGAGTGCCCTTTCGCTGCAGCTGATCCAATTTCTTTCCTCGACCCAGCCCCAACATATTCACGGAGCCGCTTCGATCAAAGAGATGATCGAACGGATGGGGAAAAATGCGTTAATGCAATGGCTTCTCCTCATTATCTACTCAAAATCCGGAACCAAATCGAAGGATGAAGGGAATAAATACACCCTTTTTGCCCAGAAACGGGTGGATTTAATGCTCAAACTGCTCCGTTCAGCCGCTCCCCATCCGGACTCGAAGCTCATCGAAGACGCCAGACTCATCGCCTTGTTCTCCGTATTGGAAAGCGTCATGAAAGTACCGATGGAAAATGCATTGCACGCCTTAAATCCCTCCACTACCGTAAAAGACGCACTCCTTGCCCAAGCGGGCTTGCTGGGGAGAGTCTTGAGCGCCGTTATCAAACTCGAGCGGGGGGAGCGCAGTACCGCTGCCCTGCTGCTAAAATCCTATGACGTTGATTTGGATCAAATAGAAGTATAATTACCTTCATCTATCCATTTCATCGCATGAGGAACCGAGTCATGAAAACAGCAGTCATCCCATGCTCCCTCTTGATGATACTTACCTCCCATGCCCAAGAGCCCGCATGGGGAGAGGTGCACGGACAGATTCGTGCCTATACGATGATCGAAAACAACCAAGAGCCGCTGCACGATTACGAAGGGAGTGCGGTGGGGGGAAAACTCCTGTATCAGACACCCCATTGGAACCATCTGCAAGGGGCCATAGGAGTCTACACCACCCATTTCATCAAAGACACGATCTCCTCTCAAAACGTTGAACCGCTTGCCTCCAATAAAAACTCCCGCTATGTCGTCGGATTAGTCGATTCTACGGACTATGATGCCTCCAGCGTCACAAATATAGGGGAAGCCTATGTGCGTTACACCTCTGAAAAAAATTCCGTCACACTGGGGAGAATGAAGCTCGATACGCCGTTCGTCAATCCGCAAGACGGCCGAATGATCCCCACCTTCGAACAGGGAGTATGGGGGAGAGCCTCGTTGCCAAAGGGATGGAGTGTTCAAGCAGGCTACATCAACGGCTTTTGGAATCGAAACACCCCTGAATGGAAAAGCGTTCAAGATTCGCTGGGATATGGATATGAGATGGGTAAAAGTTCTCTGAGCAGCGCTACGGATGGAAACTACTCTCAAAATACCTCGTCGAAGGGGCTTTGTATCGGGAATATCCGCTATGATGCAAGCGAAGGAATCCGTTTGGATCTGTGGGACTATTATCTGGAAAACATTTTCAATTTAGGCTACGCCGAAGGGCTCTACGCACACCCCTTTGGCATGTTTGAACTCTCCTACGGCTTACAATATATCTATCAGCGTCAATCCGGCGATGGGGGTAATGGCGAGGATAATATTCCCTCCCCCACCGATGCGCTAAAGGCGAAATCGTACATGCAAGAAGGGGAAAAAAGCACCACCTACGGAGCGAAAGCAGCCGTACAATACCAAACCTCCAAACTGATGTTTGCCTATAACCGAACAACGGACGAAGGGCGATTTTTATTTCCGCGGGAGTGGGGAAAAGAGCCCTTTTATACCTTTCAAAAACGCGAACGCAGTGATGGAAGCGGCAATTGCCATGCATGGCTGATGACCCTGGAACATAATTTTGCCCAACAAGGATTCAACGGATTGGACATCATGGCCGGATACGGCGAATACACCAAAACAGACCCCAAAGAGTGGGTGTACAATAAATACGGCCATCCGAGCTACGCCCAATGGAACATTGACATTTTTTACCGCTTTAGCGGCAGGCTAAAAGGAGTTCGGGCCGAATACTTAATGGCTCGAAAAGTGGCTCGAGGAGAGACCTATCAAATTCCGGGAACCTCCGAATATAATTTTATCTTCCGGAAAAACGGAATCACGCTGCACAATTTTATTGTCAATTTCGATTTTTAAAAATCGCTGCGCTACCCTCGCACTGCCGGTTCAGGCCGGCTTAGGTAATACCCCTGGACATAATCGATCCCCAATTCTTTGCACTCATCGTAAATCTCTTCCGAAGAGACAAATTCGGCGATCGTTCGAAGATTCAGACGATGCGCAAACTCAACGATCGTCCGTACGATATCCTGCGCGCTGAGATCAATATCAAGATTTTTAATGAGGGATGCGTCGATTTTAATAAAATCGACATTCAGCCGCATCAAATAGGCAAAATTCGAGTAACCGGTTCCGAAATCATCAATGGCAATTTGGCATCCATACTGTTTGACATGCGTTATAAACGTTGAAACCTCTTCGTAATTTTCAATCCCTTCACTCTCTAAAATTTCAAAAATAAGCCGATCACCGACACGGGACGACTCCAAAAGTTGATAAATCGTATTTTGGGTTTCACGATCCAAAATATCATCGATGGAGAGATTAATCGAATACCGATGCGGTGTTGCCTGCAATTGTTTAAAAATTTGATCAATCACAAAAGAGGTAATATGGCAATAGAGACGCGATTTTTTGGCTATCTCTAAAAACATACCGGGAGAGACCACCGTACCCTCATTATCGACCATCCGAATCAATGCCTCATATTCGTAGATGTTTTGAGTGGCGGTTTCATGCACCCCTTGATAATAGAGGAGAAACTGTTGGTCATCAATGGCATCTTTGAGCTTTTTACTCCACAAAATATTATTCAAGTAATCTTCTTTGATATGCAGTTCATCATGATATTTGACGAATGAAAGTCCCCGTTTTTTGGCCGTTTTCAAAGCCATGTCAGCACGCCCGATCAAATCGCACCTATACTCGAAACAGATGTCAGCTCCCATACTCACCGTTACAAAAACCGTAATTCCTTCGATGTTGTAATACGTTTCACGCAAGGCATTGAGAATCGTATGGCACATGTGATCAAATTCATCGGGAGAAACCCGTTCGGTAAGCATCAGCGCATACTCATCTGCATGCATCCGATAGAGGGAAAGGGGATAATCACCGATAATGTCGTCTATGGCATGCCCCACTGCCAACAAAATCTTATCCCCGATTTCGTGCCCGTACAGATCATTCATCTCTTTAAAATTATCAATATTCAGAAGCATGACCGCGGTATAGTCTTCCTTGACGATATCTTCATAGAGGGCTTTTCGATTCGGCAATCCCGTCAAAAAATCATTATAAAGCTGATGTTGCAACTGCTGCGTATGGTGCGCGGATAGATTGCGTATCCGGTCAATAAGCGCCTTGAAACCGATGTGCAAAACGACACTCAGCAACAAAAGAACCGTCAAGCTAACGACAATCAATTCTCGAATATCACGTTTATACGCCATTTCATCTTCGGTAATATCCAAAGCACAGATCATTCGCGCCAGCGGCTTATTGGCATAGGTGCGCAGCTCTTCGGTCGCAATGATGTAGGTCTTCTTATTATAGGTACTGCGAAATGAATCTTCAAAAGAGTAGTTTGGCAGCAAATGGTCAAACAACGGATCGTTGGACGAAATCAGCGAATAGTTTCCATACTCTTTGAGCTGCTTATCGGGCAAAAGTTGGTGAAGGGCCTGCGTATCAAACGCCAAAGCGCTTTTGATCCCGGCATACGTATTTAACCGCTCTTGTATCCGGTCAATCTTTACAGATACTTGCAGGAGTCCCAAAAAATGATTATTTTTAAAGATCGGGACAAGGCTGACCAGCGAAATGTTATAAAGGGTGACATCCAAAGAGACCATCGGCTTGCGTGTTCGCAACGCTTCGGCGATCATAGGACGTTTGATGGCAATGTTGTCGCCAAATTTTTGAGGATCTTGAAGACGTAAAAAATGAATCCCGTCATGTTGAATAAAGCCGGCTAAATCAACAGCACCCTGGGCATGTGCTTCGTTTAAATAAGGGAGTGCCGCCCGATACAAAGCATCGCGGTTATGTGCTTCAAAAGCATTCACAACGTTTTGATCGGTCAGCATCTTAAAGGCAAAATGATTCAGCTCTTTTTCGGCATCCAATACCGAAAGCCTGTACGCATTGAGAACGACTTCACGATGTTCATGTGTTTCTTCTTCTACGGTACGCTTTTTGTCTTTGAATGCATTGAAAACAAAATAGCCTATCAGAAGAAGGACAATCACTATAGCTAGCAATGTCGCTTTTATGCGTATCTTATCCACACTTTACCTCGTCATGACGATGAAACAATAATTTTTTATGATAGCATAATTTGATTGGGTTTTTAGATGTCGGTTGTTTAGAACAAAAGAGGTGAGAATATAGTAGATGGTGGCGGGGGGGGGACTCGAACCCCCGACCTCCGGCTTATGAGACCAGCGCTCTAACCAGCTGAGCTACCCAGCCATCTATTGACGAATAGTTGAACAAGGCCGAAATTATAGTGGGGAATAACTTATTATAAGCTAAAAGATAAAATATTTTTTATATTGTTTAGATAGACTAATGATATTACACTCCATTAAACTCACAACTATTGAGTCGATATGACTAAAGTTATTGACAATTAATACGTTCTCCTGTACAATTCACCCCTATTAAACTTATCACAAATAAAGGAAACACTATGAACTTCCAACCGCTTGGTAAACGTGTATTGGTACAACGTCTCGAAGAGGCTACCAAAACCGCTTCAGGTATCATTATCCCTGACAATGCAAAAGAGAAACCGTCACAAGGTACCGTCCTTGCTGTCAGTAAAGAAGTAGAAGATGTAGCCTGCGGCGATACCGTTGTTTTCGGTAAATATGCCGGAAACGAACTGACTATCGATGGCAAAGCCTATTTGGTCATCGAAACCGATGATCTTCTCGGAATCATTAAATAACTCATCTATAATTAATACAGGAGATAACCATGGCAAAAGAGATTCATTTTTCAGACGACGCTCGTAACAAACTCGCATTAGGTGTACAAAAGCTGACCGATGCGGTTAAAGTAACGATGGGACCGCGCGGACGCAACGTCCTTATCCAACGCAGCTACGGCGCCCCTTTGATCACCAAAGACGGTGTATCGGTTGCAAAAGAAGTAGAACTAAAAGACGTTCTAGAGAACATGGGTGCGCAGCTGGTCAAAGAAGTCGCTTCCAACACGGCTGATGAAGCGGGTGACGGTACCACTACGGCAACGATCCTTGCCAATTCCATCTTCAAAGAAGGTCTTCGCAACATCACGGCAGGTGCTAACCCGATCGAAGTCAAACGCGGTATGGACAAAGCAACGGAAGCTATTTTGGCAGAGCTGAAAGCGGCATCACGTGTTATCAACGATAAAAAAGAGATTGCACAGGTTGCTACGATTTCGGCAAACTCCGATGAGCGTATCGGTGCGATGATCGCCGAAGCGATGGACAAGGTAGGCCGTGACGGTGTTATCACCGTTGAAGAAGCCAAAGGGATCAATGATGAGCTCGACGTGGTAGAGGGGATGCAGTTCGACCGCGGTTACCTCAGCCCGTACTTCATCAACAACAGCGAAAAAATGACGGCAGAGCTTGACCATCCGTTTATTTTGCTCTTCGA
>DASUMY010000011.1:0-4013 GCA_036277435.1 Sulfuricurvum sp. | reverse complement strand
CTTTATTTTTTGCTGTTTGGCCCTTTGTATCAAATCGTCCGTCAATATCGCCATATTGAAGCGCGTAATAAAGCGCAGCAAATCGAGCTTTTAAAATTTGCCCATGTCATACAACAAAGTGCCGATTTGGTGATGATCACCGATAAAAAAGGGGTTGCTGAATATGTGAATGATGCATATCCTGTTATTACGGGATATGCAAAAGAGGAGTTTATCGGGGCATCCCCTTCGATTTTGAACTCAGGAGAGCATGGCAAACCATTTTTTGCCGACATGTGGAAGACGATCCTTTCGGGCAATGTTTTTCATGGGGTTATTAAAAACAAACGGAGTAACGGAGAGCTTTATTATGAAGAAAAAACGATTACCCCTATTCGGCTAGAGGGGGATTCGATTACCCATTTTATCTCTACGGGAAAAGAGATTACCGAAAAAGTATTGGCTGAAAAAGCTCTTGAAGAGAGTGAATATCTGTTTAAAACGCTCGCGGAAAGTTCGCTAACCGGGATTTTTATGTATCAATCCACGTATACGTATGTGAACAAAGCGTTTGAAGAGATTACCGGATACGATGCTAACGAGTTGTTAGAACTAGATACCATGGAATTGATTCATCCGGAAGATCGGGAAAAAGTTCGTGCCCGGATTGAAAAAAAACTGACCTGCGTAGTGGATGAAGTTAAACATTATGATGAGCTTCGAATCGTACGTCAAGACGGGTCATGCCGATGGGTTTACGTCACGATGGTATGGATCTATTATCACGGGATGTTGACCGGATTAGGAACGATGATTGATATCAGCGAACGAAAAAAGCTTGAGCGGGAGCTTGAACAACTGGCATCAACGGACAAACTGACGTCACTGTTGAACCGTACCCGATTTGATGATATGGCCAAGCGAGAGATCACGTATGCTCAGCGGTACCATACCCCTCTATCGGTGATCCTTTTCGATGTTGACCATTTTAAAACGGTAAACGACCGATACGGGCACGATGCAGGGGATAAAGTATTGGTTGAAATTGCGAAGATAGGGGCTGAGACACTGCGCGATTCTGATATTTTTCTGCGGTGGGGAGGCGAAGAATTTTTGATTTTATTACCTCAAACCACCCAAGAGCAAGCGTGTCTGTTGGCCAATCGTTTGCGAGAGAAAATAGAAAAATACCCGTTTGAATGCGGAACCGTTACGGTGAGTGGCGGCGTTGCGCAGTATCAGAACGTGGAACTGATTTCGGATCTGATTAAGCGGGCCGATATCGCGCTGTATGAAGCGAAAAGTGATGGGCGCAATCGGATCGTTCGGAGCGATTCAAACTAGTCTATAGCCTTATTTTAGCCCCTCTTCGTTATAATTTGTCATTATTGATAATGCGGAGTGTAGATGAATAGTCAAGAGATAGGGGCGCTTTTAAACACTAAAAACAAACTCCTCTCTGAAGTGTATTTTGAGCTGCAAGCCGCATGTGAAGCCAAATACGGCCCTGACGCCCTCGTCATTATCGAGATTGGATCATTTTTTGAGGTCTATGAGGTTAATAACGAGTCGATGAAAATCGGCAAGGCGAAGGAGGTCGCCGAATTTCTGAACATTCAACTCACCCGAAAAAACAAAACGATTTTGGAAAATTCGATCCAAAATCCGCTTTTGGCCGGTGTCCCCACGGTTTCCATCGAGCGGTATCTGAGCCGTTTGGTCCAATCCAAAAAATACACGATTGTCCTCGTGCGCCAGCAGGGAGAACCGCCGCATATCAAGCGCTACATCTCCAATATCATCTCCCCGGGGACGAATTTTGATTACATCGCGGAAGTGAGTGAAAACTACATTGCCTCTTTGTTGATCGATCAAAACAACGGTGTCTATTCGGTGGGGTATGCCGCAATCGATGTGGGGACGGGAAAAACACTGATCAATGAGATTCACGGTACGAGGGAAGATAAAACCTACGCGCTGGACGAGGTGTTTACGTTATTGCAAAGCTATCAAACCTCCGAGGTTGTCGTCACGTTTTGCGACAGCTCAATCGATGTCGAAGAGGTGAACCGCTATTTGGAGCTCAAAAGCCATCACCGTAGCAACCGAAACGAGAAACGTCTTCGCATCGAGTATCAAAACGAACTGTTCGCAAGGGTTTATCAAATCCGATCGCTTTTGAGTCCGATTGAGTATCTGGATTTGGAACGGTTTGCCTATGCTTCAGAATCGTTGGCGGTGCTGATCCATACGATTATCGACCATGATCCGGGGATCATCGAAAAAATGAACCGTCCGACCTTTTTGGGGACGGCACGCTATATGTATCTGGGGAACAACGCGGCCGAGCAGCTGGGGATTATCTCGAGAGACCATGATGAGATGACGCTCTTAAAACTCATCGATAAAACGTCGACGGCGATGGGGAAACGGCTCCTGCGTGAACGGCTCCTTAATCCCATCTGCGATCCAAAGCTACTGAATGAACGGTATGATCTGATCGAAAAGATGGAAGAGCATATTGCCCCGCTGGAAACGAAGCTCAAAGAGGTCTATGATCTGGAGCGGATTTTACGCCGGCTGAAGCTGGGGAAACTGCATCCGTTCGAACTGGCCTATTTCCACGCCTCCTTGAGCGCGGCGGAGAGTCTGTATGAAGATGCCAAACGCCTAGGGATCGCGTATGACAAAGGCAGCGCTGTAGAGTGCCAGCAGTGCGCCAGTGAGCTAAAACGGATCTTTAACATCGAGTCGTGTGCAAAATTCCGCCGTGATCAGGTGAACGAGAATTTGTTTAACGAGGGGATTGACCCCTCTATCGATGCGCTGGAACAGCTGCAGTTGTCCAATGAATCGAAGTTGCAGCAGATCATTGACCATATCGATACGTTTTTTGAAAGCGGCAGCGGTCCGTATGCCTCAATCGGGTGGCTGGAGAGCGAGGGGTATCATCTGCTCATGACCCGTAACCGCTATATCAATGTTGAAGAGATGCTCCATAACAGCTTTTTTACGATTGAGGGGACGCACCATTTCTTCCGCGATTTTCAGATACGGAAACTCAAAACAACGGTCAAACTCTCCTCGAATCTGTTGGATGAACTCTCTATCGAAAATGCGGGGGCAAAATCACGGATGCTCGCCATGGTCAAAGAGCGGTATGCGGAACACATGGAGATCATCGAGAAACGGTTTTCCCATGCGATTGAGCATCTGATCTCTTTTTTAGCCGTGGTCGATGTGTCGCTCAGTGCGGCAAAGTGTGCGAAGCAATACCGCTATGTCCGGCCGATACTGGTTGCCGATGAACCCAAAACGTTCATCGAAGCGGTGGGGCTGCGCCATCCGTTGATCGAATCGCGTGAGGAGAACGGTATTTTTATCCCCAATGATCTTTATTTAGGCCAGGGGGCGCACCACACGTACGCTGAGCATCCGACGCTGGAAGAGGCCCAGGACGTCAACGGGGTATTGCTCTACGGGATCAACTCCAGCGGTAAATCGTCGCTGATGAAGAGTATCGGGATTTCTGTCGTGATGGCGCAGGCGGGGTTTTTTGTCCCGTGCGCAATGCTGCGGTTTTCCCCGGTTGATAAACTGCTGACCCGTATCGTCTCCAAAGACAATCTCTACAAAGGGCTCTCGACGTTTGCGGTGGAGATGCTCGAACTGCGGAATATCTTTAACCGTGCTACGGCGAACAGTCTGATTTTAGGGGATGAGATCAGCCACGGCACCGAGACCGAATCGGCCCTTGCTATCGTCGCCAGTGCGATTTTGAAACTGCGGGAAATCGGCAGTTTGTTCATCTTTGCCACCCATCTTCATCAGCTCTCCAGTTTGAGTGAAATCCAAAAAGCACAGAATATCGTCCTGCTGCATCTAGGGGTCTATTACGATGAGGCAAGTGACAAGCTCGTCTATGACCGTAAACTCAAAAATGGCAGCGGCAGTACCCTGTACGGTCTGGAATTTGCCAAATCGCTTCACATGGACGAAACGTTTATCCAAAAAGCGTATGAGATCCGGGGGCG
>DASUMY010000010.1:0-7095 GCA_036277435.1 Sulfuricurvum sp. | reverse complement strand
TGGTTCGTGAGGATATGGGGCTCAAAGCCGTATTGGGGGCCATTCGGCAGATGCAAAAAGAGCTGCCGTTCATGGGCCCTAAAGACAAGTCCAAAATCTGTAATACGAATCTGGTGGAGTTTATCGAATTCGGCAATAAAATCGAGTTGGCGGAGATTATCGTGGTGTGTGCGATCAGCCGTGTCGAAAGCCGGGGGGCTCACTATCGAGCCGATGCCCCTGAGAGAAACGATCGGATGTTTGGTGCCCATACGATTACGTGGAGAGAGGAGGGTGTCTTATGTGCCGATTTTATACAATGAACGAAGATATAGATGATGACGTCTACGATGACGAAGAGAATGAGAGGGAGTGGTGTGATTAATCTTATACTTTTTTCTTTAGCCAGAAAAGTATCAAAAGAGCATACCGTAATCCAAAAACGCTACGTTCCTCTCGGCACTACTGCCTCCGGAACAGCTCTAGGTATTGGATCGCGGGAATTTATTGGAGAATAAAGATGAATATTTTAGTTCAACGATCAGATCAAGAAGAGCTGCACACATATAACGTCGAGTTAGAAAATGTTACCCTTCTAAGTGTTTTAAATCATATCAAGACGAAAATCGATTCGACGCTGACCTATTCGCACGGATGCCGCAGCGGCGTGTGCGGCAGCTGTGCCGTACGGGTGAACGGGAACGAGCAGCTGATGTGCGAATACAAACCAACCGACGGCGATATCGTGGAGCCGATACGAAACGCGGCTGTCATCCGGGATTTGGTCGTACAGAGCACCCAGGTTGAGCGTTTTAACCGTATCGCCAATGCCTGGAGCGAAGGGTCCCGTGAAGATCTCATCAGCGAAGAGGAGATGAGCCGCATTGAAACGCAAAGCGATTGTATTTTGTGTTCTTCGTGTTACAGTGCCTGTCCGGTCTATGCCGTGAACCCTGATTTTATAGGTCCCTATGCCCTAACACGTGTGTGGCGTTATGTGAATGATCCGCGCCAAACCTCTAGCGATGACAAAATGGCGGCGATTCAAACCAACGGTATATGGGATTGTACGCTGTGCGGAGCATGTGTTCCCGTTTGTCCTCAAAACATCGCCCCTAAACAAGACATCACGATGCTGCGCACCAAAAGTGCTATGTTGGGTTATCCTGATCCGACGATGAATTTTGGGGGAGGGTTTGATTTGGGGGGATGGGATTTTTAACTAATATCTCTCCCTGCCACCTTCTCTAAAGCTACCTGCATCTCCCACATGCGGGAGAAAAAAATATACGATTGTGTCAAGAGACGTAAAAGAAACTTTGTCGATAATCTAAAAACAATGTGTTATACTAACTGTTATAAAAACATTAGGAATTTTTATGGCATCTGAACATTCTCTCGATATTTCTGCAAAAATTGATCTTCAAGCGTTTAAAGACGCGATTGCCCAATCTGAAAAAGAGGTTATAGGGCGTTACGATTTCAAGGGGATAACCTATGAAATCAACTACCGTGAAAAAGAAAAACAACTCATTTTGTTAGCATCCAGCGATAACAAACTCGATGCCCTGAAAGACATCGTTATCGGCAAACTCATCAAGCGGGGGCTCTCTTCTAAAGCACTCGAAGAATTGAAAACCGAAGATGCGAGCGGGGGTGCCCGTAAAGCGACCTATAAAATCGTGGATACGATTGAGGCCAAAGAGGCAAAAAAAATCATAGCCGAGATCAAAAATCTTAAAACGAAAGCCAATGCTCAAATTGAGGGGGAACATATCCGCGTCAAATCGAAGCAGATTGATGAACTTCAAAAAATCATGGCGCATATCAAAGCGATGGAGTGGGATGCTCCGTTGGTATTTGAAAATTTCCGATAAAAAAATTCCATGAGTACGAAGATCAAACGGTATAAATCGATTGATAAGCGGATTATCACCGAGGGTGAAATAATCGATTTTCAGCTCTATTTACCGAATGAGACGAAGACCGCCATGAGTCTGTTTCTTCAAAGTGACACAGTGGTGAATGGAAATGACAAAGTCCGTTTGCGTGAAGTGGAGAAACTGTATATCAGCGAAGATGAGAGTGAACGGTATGAAGCGTATGTTCAGCATCATATTCAAACGATAGCCCGTTCGGAAGAGATACCGATTGACAGCAAAGCGGTCATTATTTATGAGCGGGCGAGCTCGGTCATCGATGAGATGTTCCGCAACCCCGAATCGCTGGAAGTGGCAAAAGATGTCAAACCGATCGTGGACAGTTTCGTGGATATTATTTTGCACGATAAAGGGGCGGTAGAATCGCTGCTCAAAATCACGGCACACGATTTTTATACCCATACACACTCCATCAATGTCAGTATTTATACCTTGAGCCTGGGTGCTTTTTTGGGCATAGAGGGGGAAGATCTCAAGACGCTGGGAATGGCGGCCGTGTTGCACGATATCGGAAAAAGCAAAGTCGATTATGACATTATCAATAAAAACGGCAAACTCACCGAAGTTGAATTTGAACAAATGAAACAGCACCCAGCACAGGGGCATACGATAGCGTTAGCGTTGGGGATCACCGATGAGCGGGTTCTCACCGGTATTCGCCATCATCATGAAAAGATAGCGGGGGGCGGTTACCCTGATGGGATTGCGGGGGATGAAATTTCACAGTTTGCCCGAATTATCGGGGCGTGTGATGTCTTTGATGCGTTGACAACGAAGCGCTCGTACAAGGAGCCTATGAGTACGTTTGAATCGATAAAATTGATGAAACAGCAGATGCAGGGGCATTTGGACTTTGATATGGTCAATGCGCTCATACGAATGTTGCACAAATGAAGGATTAGAATGAAAAAATTAACGGTTGCCGATGCCGCGGAACATTTTGGGGTATCGAAAGAGGCGATTCACAATCGTATCCGCCGCGGGAGTTTGGATTGTATCGTTGAGAACGGGGTGAAATACGTCGCCGTTGCATCGCTGAAGCCGGCACAGAGCAATGGCGGAAGTCAGGATGGGCGCTATACTCATTATATCGAACAGGAAAATGAGCGGCTGAGAGAGCGTGTGAATGTTTTGGAAAACGAAACGACACGGCTTCGAGATCAGCGCGAACAGATGCTGATTGATGAGCGGGTCAAAGTCGAACAGATTTATAAAGAGCGTGATGCGCAGCTGCGCAGTGTGCTGCATGTTGTTGCAACGAAATTTCTCTCTCATGTGAATCCCGAAGCGGTGATGCAGGAGGGGATGATTGATGCGATCAATGCGGATGTCATCGGATCGGATGACTCATGGGTATCGCTGAAGTCGTTTCTAAAACTCAAGCGATACAAAGAAAAAGAGAAAGAGACGATTAAAAAACGGTTTAAAAACGCTGCAAATGATACGCGGATCAGCGTCCGCGACGGGAAGATTTTCCTTTGTCCGTCCGCGTTTGATTATTCGGATTTCTTGGCGTAGTGCCAAGCCGAGCTTTCGCCCGGTTCAGATTATTAAAACAGCTTTGGCAGATACTGAATTCACTCCCCGGTGCTAGGGGTTTTGAACACGTTTTGCAGCGGGGGACAAAGTGGCTTTGTTTGAGCGAATTTTCGATGAAGCGGTTCAGCTCACCCCGAAACGAGCGAGCTTTTTCGGCATCGATAAAATACTCTTCGAGCCGATACGAGAGCCATAGGTACAGCGAGATCTCTTTGATCCGGTCTTCGGCTTCCTGGAGTTCATCCATCGTTAGCGCATACGCTCCCAAATGCTGTGGAGCGATGAAGGCAATCGGTTTTCTTTGTTCCAGTGCACGTACATACCGCTCGAACGCCGCCATCACCAACGGTGATCCCGTAGAGAGGGGTGCCGTGGAGAGGATGTATTTCGTTTTCATGTCCAAATCGTAGCGGTCCACAATCGCAGAGGCTTCATTCATGGATTCGAGATTGGCGGCACGGAACGGCCCTTCGAATTTCATATTTTCCACAAAAAAGTCAACGATGGCCGAGAGCGATTTTTCTTCCAAAATCGTTGAAACGAGCATAATATGGTCAAAGTTGGCCATGACGTTAAAGGGGATGGAAATCGCTTCGGCCGGATGGGTGAAAAGGGGGGCGATTTTCTTTAGAACATCAGCGGAGAGTGCTCCGACATACCCTTTTTCACTCAATCCGTAACGACCTGCACGCCCTGAAATCTGCTGTACTTCGCTCGAACTGAGCAATCGCTGCGATTGTCCGTCGAATTTGTCCGCTTTGGAAAACAATAACGTTTTAATCGGCAGATTGAGCCCCATAGCGATGGCATCGGTCGCGACGAGAATATCGGTTTCCCCCTCGCGAAAGCGGCGGGCCTCTTCGCGGCGCACTTCGGGGCTGAGGTTTCCGTAGATGACGCTGGTGCGGTAGGTTTTTGAAAGCTGTTGTTTGAGCCGAAGGGCGTTGGCACGGCTAAAGGCGATGATGGCACTTTGGGGCTCAATGGCTTCGATCGGGGTCGGAGATTTCAGCAGCTCGAGGGGGTTTTTGCGCTCAAATTCGATGATTTCCAGCGGCTCTTGCAAATAGTGGGCGAGCTGAACGATCGCTTCGCGTGCATTGGGGGATCCTGTCATGATGACGGTTTTCGCAGGCGCCCCGATGATGGCATTGGCCCATGCCCATCCGCGGTCACGGTCGCCGATCATCTGCACCTCATCAATGACACACGTATCGACTTCGACGTCAAAGTTGAGCATTTCAATCGTGGAGCTGATATGCGTCGCGTCTTCATCAATCAGATGCTCTTCTCCTGTGATAAGGGAGGCGTTGACCCCCTGTTCGCGTAAACTTTCATACCCTTCCAGCGCCAGCAGACGCAAGGGGGCGAGATAATAGCCTGTCCCCATAGTGCGCAAGCTTTGCATCGCCGTATAGGTTTTGCCGCTGTTGGTGGGGCCGATGTGCAAAACGAGTTTGCGTCGAAGGGAGCGTGCGAGGGGGAAGAGATTTTTAAAATCGCGGATACTGCGGGCTAAGAGCTCTTGGCGCTGTTTTTTGAGCAGTTCGTTTGCGATCTGCTGATCAAACGCAAACAAAACACGACGGTGTGTTTTAGCCCCGATATGCAAAGCATTCGACAGATGGGGCAAAAGAAGCTCATATACGAACCCATACAGCCGCTGTTCTTCCCAGTTGAGCAATTTGGAACGTTCAGCGCATTCGTCAATGAGTGCGGAGAGATCGTTGAGAAAAAAACCTTCTGTTTCCTTCGCGTGAGCCAGTACCGATTCGGTGAAGGTGATCTCGTCTTGATCCCATATTTGGCGGCTGAGGGTGTGAACATCGACGTGCAGATGAATCGTGTAATGAAAGGGTTCGGAGGCATGGGGAAGTGAAACACTTCGATCCACCTCAATCATCAAATCGTCACCGTGAAGCGAGGATCCGGATGAAGGGAGGTAGGAAGCCAGCACTTTTTGCAGCAGCTCATTTCCCAGCACATAGGTCGTATTGGCTGAGGGAGGGGCGCTTTTTAGGGCACTGATAATCTCATCACGGGTCAGATAGCGGTGATGGTCCAGGGGGAGGGAGGCCAAAAACAGATCGGTTTGCTGCTGTTTTTGGTCTGTTAGTGCTGTTTTAAGCTCACTTATCTCTTGAATCAGCCCTTCGGGGGATTCTTCCTGAATCCGTTTGTTGTCCAACGGAGGTGTTTTGAGGACATGAATTTTCGTAAAGCGCTCATCCCCGATCACGTAACGGATGGAGGCGTAAAATTCGAGCGAATCGTCATAGTTGAATTTCCCCTCTACCGCCTTTTCAAGTACTTCGCGTTTCGCCGAAAAGCGGATGTGTTCGAGTTTTCCGGCGATTTTTTCCGGCGTTATTTTCCGAGTACGGATGTCGGCGAAAGCGGCATGCAAAGAGAGGCGCTCCTGGGGGGTTATCTCAAAGCTCTCCAAAAGCTCATCGATTTTCTCTTCCCGCTCATGCGGTTTTTCTTTGGGCTTCGGATTGGGGTAAACGCGCCCTTCGTTACGGAAAAACTCGACGATGATCGAGCGGGTTTCGGTTTCCCCCTCGGACCATAAACGGCGGAACGATTTGATTAAGGCGGTTTTGTCGGTGATACCGTCAAAGATTCCCAGCGTGTGCGAGAGGGCAATCAGCGATTCGGTCGGTACCCGCTCGATTCCCTCGTCAAAGCCCTCGTCACCAAAAAAATGGCGGATGGACTGGTTGAGTTTGATCATTTTTTTCTTTTTCTTTGCCATAGTGCAAGTGTAGCTGATTGGGGTGAAAAGTTCTATGAAAACGGATGGGAGAAGGGGTATACTATAACCGATAAAAAATTAGGGGTATAGGGAAGAGGCAGCGATGTATTCGTACGAGACATTATTGATCGCGTTTGCATTGACCCTTTTTGCGGGGCTCTCAACCGGTATCGGTGCGGCACTGGCGTTTTTTTCCCCTCGGGACAATGCCAAATTGCTGTCGGTCGGATTGGGATTTTCAGCGGGGGTGATGATCTACGTTTCGTTTGCCGAAATCATGGTGAAATCGAAAATCGCGTTTGCCCTTCACTATTCCGATATCACGGCCGAAGCATTGATGCTGATCTGTTTTTTTACCGGGTTTGCGTTGGCCTTTTTGATCGACCGCCTCATCCCCGATGACGTCAATCCTCATGAACTCAGAAGCCATCAGGAGCTTTCAAGCCTGAAAAACAAAGCAGTGGGGATACCGAATCGAAGGGCGCTGCACCGTACCGGTATTTTTACGGCGGTGGCCATCGCCATTCACAATTTTCCCGAAGGGTTTGCGACGTTTGTCTCGTCGTTAGAAGGGCTGGAGTTCGGTATCGCGATAGCGCTGGCCGTGGCGATTCACAACATACCCGAGGGGATGGCTGTATCGCTGCCGATCTATCACGCGACGGGAAATCGGCGCAAAGCGTTTATGTACGCGTTCGCATCCGGTTTGGCAGAGCCCATCGGTGCCGCTATCGGCTATTTTCTGCTGATGCCGCTCATGGGGCAGATGACACTGGGGATAACCTTCGGTGTTGTTGCGGGGATCATGATCTATATTTGTTTTGACGAGCTTCTCCCCTCGGCGAGAGTCTATGGGAATGCCCATACGGCCATGGGGGG
>DASUMY010000009.1:0-6233 GCA_036277435.1 Sulfuricurvum sp. | reverse complement strand
CGCGAGGGGTGGGAGAGGATGGTGTGCATCGAGGCATTGGCAAGTGAAAAAGCAACCTGATCATCACTGAGTGTTTTGAAAAAATCCTGCGCGTATTCGAACCGTTTCCCGTGCACGGCAAAGCTCTCAATATTATCATTGACGACAATCTCCAAACCGCTTGCCAATGTCCCGAAATAGGGATGTTCTACGAGCAGTTTTGTTTTAACTTTGGAGAAATCTAACATAGCAAATAGGCGAACGCATTGACCCAATCGCCATAAGCGTCCAGGTGATCCATTCGAACTCCCTGGCGCTGTAAATCCTGTACAATCATGACGGCAAATTCGCTTTGCAGATTCAGCGTATAACGAAGCAAGTGATCCATTTTGGCTTCGTCGGGATCCGATAAAATACGTCCCACCAGTGCCGAAGAGAGGGCGTACAGCGCTGAGATATCTTTCGGATACGCATCACAGCGCCCCTCCAAAATAGCATCGATGTCCGGAACTAGAGCCATCACCTTGCAAAAGCCCAAAAAGTCGATCGCAGGTTCGCGTCCGACCGCTCCGCCTATCGCTTCGAGCAGCAGATCCGCACAAAGAGAACTTTGCAAAATATGGTGGACGGCCTCCCAGCTGCGCGGTGTCGCGAAACTGCGTTCATTCAAAGCCGGATTAAATCCGAAAAGGGCCTCGTTTTTAAACCCGATATAGGCGATGATTTTTGCATCGATCCCTCTGCCAATCGCCCAGCTGCGCCAATCTTCGACACTCACCTCCATCTCAATATGGACAAACCGATTCGCCAACGGCGAGGGGAGACGATAGACAACGCCGCGATCCCCTTCCCGGTTTCCAGCCGCCACAATCGCCCACCCTTCGGGCAGGGTGTATTCGCCCACTTTACGGTCCAAAATCAGCTGATAGGCCGATGCCTGCACGGCAGGTGCAGCCGAGTTCAGCTCATCCAGAAACAAAATCCCCCGCCCCTCTCGCGGCAAAAACGACGGCGGAGCCCACAGCGCTTGATGAACCTCTTTGTCATAAAAAGGGATCCCTTTCAAATCGGTCGGATCCATCAGTGAGAGTCTCAAATCGATACACTCCATCCCGCCATCTTTGGCAATCTGTTTAATAATCGATGATTTTCCGATTCCCGGAGGTCCCCATAAAAAAGTGGGGATTTTTGACTCAATCATTGCTTTCATGGTCGAAACGGTATTGGAAACTCTCACACTTGCCATCCTATGTTATGGGTTTGAATATGTTTGCCGAATGCGGCATTCGTTTTGACACTCCGTTCATAACGGCTGTCAAGCGCCAACTGATACAGAATCTCTATGGGCGTAGAGACATTCGCCGCCAGTGAGTGCAAAACGGCTGGATCATGGGAGATCCACAACGCTTCACATTGTTCTTTCGTAGCCGTAGGGTTACTCGCAATTTCCGCATAATACTCTCCGCTATCATAAAGCCGGGTCAGTAATTCCGGAAGAATCGACGGATTGGAGGCAAGAGCGCGATTAACATTCACCTGTTCCAAATCCATCAATCTCTGCTGCATGGCAGCGGTCAGTGTCGTATTGGAAGCCAACGCAGTGCTGTGGGCGTCCAATAAACGATCAAACCTCTCTTCACTCAGAGGAAAGAACTGGGCTATGAGATCAGGGTACCGCTCCTGCAGCCTCTCGGCCCCCTGAGCCGAGAGGGTCTTATTTCGTGCAAGATGTTGATCAACCGTATCGTTTTTCAGGGCCAGCAATTGGGATTCCAATGCCATGGGGATCCTCCTAGCCAGCAGCGCGGAACGCTCACGTATCAACAGCCCCAACAGTTTCTCCGACGTTTGGGGATGAAGTGCCATCGCATCCAATACCCCTGATAGGGAACGATCCATAGGTGATTGTAATTCCCGTACTATGGGGGAGAGTTCGCTAATAGCATCGATCAGCTGAGCAGTTCCGTATTTTTCAATCAAATGGGCCAAACCGCTCATCGCATACTGTACGTTATGGTTGCGCTCGATCTCCTGGTAAAACCGGCTGATCAGTGCCGCGGTGACATCACGGTTCGTATCGTTATCAAACAGCCCCTCCCCCTGCCAGTCATACAATTTGAGCAGTTTAAAAAAAAGTTCATCCGTGATGTAGCGATTTTGGATAAAATCGACCAGCCGATGTTGATCGCGAGAGAGTTTCAAACTCATCAGCAGCCGATTGGGCTCAATCGAACCGCACAGCCATTTTTCGATCGTATCAATCGACACCATCGGTGCAACCCCCATTTCATACAGACGCGCACTCTCATCTTGTTCCAGAGGGTTCATCAGCCTCCCCTCAATGATGAGGGAAACCCCCTCTTCAAATTTTGAGCAAAGGGTAATCGCATGCAATCTAAGCAGCGTTTCAAACTCTGAAAACTGCAGAGAGCGGGTTTTCCCCAATAACAATATCGATGTGCCGGAGAGTTCATCATAGTTCATGTGCGCATTATAATCCATCAGTCTAAAAATAGGGGGTAAGTGTATAATATGATAATTGTTTTAAAGGATTTTACCATGGATGCTCTGCACGAGGGAATCGCCGCTTACGAAGAACAGGACTACACCAAAGCCTATGAGCTTCTCTATCCTCTTGCCTCCTACAAACGCGATTCTGAGGCCCAATTTTATTTGGGAATGATCTACTTTTACGGCGAAGGGGTACCCAAAGATATCGATAAAGCGATGGAGTGGTGGAGAAAAGCGATGCGCTCAGGCCACACCGATGCCGCCTATCGCCTCAGCGAAATTTCGACATCAACGAAAACAACGTTTTGACCACAATGGCACACAACATGCTATGGGTTATCTAAAATTGATAGCAGGTTGCCATACATGCCTAAAATAGCTGGTGAACAGTATTCTCTAATGCAGCAAAAGCTCATTCAAACGCTCAAAGATTTTGACTATCGGTTCAAACGCTACGAGATCAGCTATTCCATCGCTATCGGCCACTCGCCGGACAATACGGATCTAAGCATCTTCGCCGACTACATACGTCTCACGGATCGGTTTATTATCTTGGACCGTAACACTTGTGCCGTCATTTTTGATTGTACCAACACGGAATCGGGCGTCAAAGCCGCTAACAATCTTCTCAACCATTTTCAAAGCCTGTTTATCTCCGCACCCCTTTTTACCAGTGTTGTCACCGCCAGTAATTACGAAAACACCGTTCAAATGATACAGGAACTCTTTTCTCTGCTGAATTACACGATCGCTCACAATATGAATAGCATCGTATTGACACACTCTCAACAAATCCAACACCTGCAATCGGTATAATTTCGATATACGAACGAATACAGGAGAGCAAATGGCATTACAATGGCGTCCATTAGGATACTCCCTGCTCATTCACGTCTTTGTGGTCGCAGGTGCGGTGTTATGGCTTTCACGGCATCCCCAGGAAACGGCAAAACATACGATTAAAATTACCCTCTCCTCCCTGTCCGCATCATCCGAAACAGTAGCCGTTCAGCCGCCCAGCCAACAAGCGCTGCCGGCTGAACCTGTCAAACCAAAGCCCTTACCGACACTCCCGCCGGCACCGATCGTACCTGTATCCGCTACAAAACCGCCTGTCTCCTCACGTCCGATACCAACCGTCCAAGCACCTCAGCGCACCCCGGCTCCCCTCATCCCCCCTACCCAGCCATCCACGTCGGCTGAGATTTCCAAATCTCCCGTAGCAGCGCCGACAAAACCGGAAGTCAATGTTGAAAAAGAATTTTTGAATGCTCATCTGGGAGAAATTCGTGCGTTACTCGTCAAAAATTTACACTATCCTAAAAATGCACAGCGCCTCAAAATGCAAGGGGAAGTTCGGATCAGTTTTCGTTTAGAACAAGATGGAAGTGTCGAGGATGTGGAAGTGATTCAAAGCTCAGGATTTGAACTTTTGGATGAAGATGCCCGCTCTCTGATTAAAAAAACCGCACCGCAGTTTCCAAAACCCTCAAAGAGCATCCGTTTGAGCGTCCCGCTTAGCTATCAGCTGCGCTAGGAAGCGAGTACTTTTTCGATGCTGTAACGCAAATCGTCGTCGAGATTCTCCATGTTACCCAGCATCCACGACAAATATCCTTTGTCAGTGGCAACAATTTCAAAGAGTGTTTTCCCTTTATGCTTGCCAAATTTCAACGGACGGGTATAAAAAACAGGTGTTTGGGTGAGTTCCACCATCTTATCGATCGGGTTCACACTTCCAAAACGCTCACTCAACCGTTTACGCAATTCGGTCAAAAATAGTTTCAACACCAATACGTCGCCAATCGCATCGTGTGCTTTGACGACGATCCCCAACGCAGCCGCTTCCGCTTCCTCTTGTTTGTACAATTCCAGCCGATAGCGAAAATATTGGAGCCGGTGTGCCTCTTCTTCTTCAAAAAGATGCTTGGCACATCGAAGGGTATCGATCAACCGCATTTTAGAGGTGAAATTTTCTTTGGACAACATCCCCAAATCAAAAGGGGCATTATGGATAATCATCACATTATCCGGAGTATTCAGCTCATTAAGGGCTTTAAACGCCTCCGTTTGGGTACACAAAGGCTTGCCCTCTATCATCTCAGGGGTGATCCCATGCACTTCCATCGCGCCGTAGGCGATAGGAATTTCCGCAGAGCACAAATCGTTATAGACGTCAACCGACTTTCCGTCTAAAACCATAAACCCCAGTTGAATGATACGGTCATTTTCGCCCGCTCCGGTCGTTTCCGTATCAAGAATGATGTATTTCGCCATCCTTAATACTGATCGTCTTCATCCTCAAGATCGAACTCATCGTAATCGTCTTCGTCCTCTTCTTCTTCATCTTCGTAATCAAGATCATCCTCTTCATCACCCTCATCGCTGCGCATTGCCGTTAGTTCCGTATAGAGCTGTTCCGCCTCTTCTTCATCAATGTCACCGCTTTGGAGCTCTTTTAGGAGTTCTTTGTACTCGTCACGAAGGGCTTGCATATCTTCAAGCTGTACGCGCTCGTGTGCAGTAGCATCTTTTGCTGATGCAATCCCTTCAAAGAGGTCGTCAATATGATCTTCAACATCAGGAATCAGTTCATTTTGAATTAAATGTTTTAGTTGTGCAATATAAGCCATTATTATTCCTTCAGTTCGTAATGTCTAATTATACCAAACCCTTGAAAAATTCTTCAAATTTTTCAAGGGTTCTGCTCCCCTTTCTCCCCTGATATTTAGGGGATCACTTCCGTTACGGGACGGTAGTTTTCCCATTTATACTGGACCATAGGGGTGTCGGTGCGATTCCCCCATTCGCGCATGGAGCCATCATACAATCGGACATTCGTGTATCCCAAAAGCGCATTGAGGACAAAATAGTTGAATGAGGTTTCCAATCCCCCCGTACAATAGAGAATAATTTCTTCCCCCTGTGAGAGGTCAAATCCTTTGGTAAAAATCGTTTTGAGTTCATCGATCGATTTAACGCTCAAATCAGGAGTGACACTGTACATCCAAAAATAGCTCATAGCCCCTTCAATGTGCCCAGACCGCGCAACGCCGTCACTTTTAGCAATACCAAAATAATTCTCGGCAGGACGGGCATCAATCATTGGTCGTTTCCCTACATTCTGCCGAACATACGACAAATCGGCCACCATATTCGGGTTCAAAACAGCCGTGAAATTCCCCTCGGCAACCTTCGTCTCATCATGTACACTAAAACGATTTTCTTTGCTCCAAGCTTTGAATCCGCCGTTCATCAACGAAATATTTTTCAGCCCGTGCAACTTCATCGCCCAAAAAATATAGCTGCTGGTCAAGAGATCTTTAGGGGTGTCTAAATGAGAATAGAGAATGACTTTCGAATCACTGTTAATCCCTAAACGGCGCATCACCTGCTGAATGTCATTCGGTGATTTGACCAAAAAATGTTTCTCAACGGCCGTTCTCCATTCGGCAAGGTGGGTATGCACCGCCCCATGCAAATGCCCTTTATTGGTATACATATCCCCCTCAGACACATCCACAAGGACGACTTTAGGATCATTGATGCTGGCCGCTACTTGGGTTGTGCTCAGCAGCGGTTCCCATCCCCATACCGCCGAGCCGATCAGCCAACTTATAAATACGATTTTTTTCATTATTTTTCCCCGCTCAAAAAGTGATTTAATGCAACGGATTGTAGCTTAACGGATAGAAAAAACAGTTTATGGATAAAAGAGGCTCTTTCGTTCTCCCCTGGCGTTC
>DASUMY010000008.1:0-2565 GCA_036277435.1 Sulfuricurvum sp. | reverse complement strand
GGTCATATCGGCTAATGAGCCGATTTTTCGCCCCTCTACAGAACTTCCGAGGGCATGAGAGGCATCCTCGATGACGAGGAGGTTGTGTTTTTGAGCAACGGCATTGATAATGTCAATGGCAACAGGTTTCCCGGCGAAATCAACGGGGACGATTGCTTTGGTGCGGGGAGTGATCAGCCCTTCTATGAGGCTCTCATCGATATTTCCATCGGTTTTGACATCACAAAAGATTGGTTTCGCACCCAGCGCGATGGCCATGTTTGAGGTTGCCACAAAACTAATGGGGGTCGTGATAATCTCATCCCCTTCCATGAGTCCGCATGCGGCATACGCGCCATGTAATGCCGAGGTGGCGGAGTTAAAGACAATACAGTGTTTTGCCCCGACAGTCCTGGCAATGGCCTCTTCGAACTCTTCGACTTTTTCACCTTGCGTGAGATGTGAACTTTTCAGTATTTCAACAACAGCCGTAATATCATCTTCTTCAATGAGTTGGGTTGAATAGGGAATCACCGCTATTTTTCCTCGTTTTGAGTAAGTGCGATTTTTTCGAGTAATGTTTTAGGACTTAACCATTCGGTATTGGTTTCTGAACTGTATTTAAAACCGTATTCGACGGGTTTTCCGATTTCGCCGCAGTTGTTGAGACTAAAATCCGCTGCTTCGGTAAATTGAATCGTCGGTTTGATAACGTAGTGATCGTGAAATTCGAGGGTCAGATGCGAATCGTCACGCGGACACATCACTTCATGCATTTTTTCACCTGGACGGATACCAACATTTTTATGCGGCAGATGAGGAGCAATGGCACGGGCAACATCTACGACTTTCATGGATGGAATTTTGGGGATAAAGGTTTCCCCCCCGTGCATGCGCTGAAAATTTTTGAGGACGAAATCCACCCCTTCTTGAAGGGTGATCCAAAATCGTGTCATCCGTTCATCGGTGATAGGAAGTTCGGTCGCTCCTTCATCGATTAGTTTTTGGAAAAAAGGGACAACGGAACCGCGTGAACCTAATACGTTTCCGTACCGAACAACGGCAAAACGGATATCTTGTCCTCCACGGATGTTGTTAGCCGCGACGAAGAGTTTATCGGATGCCAGCTTGGTCGCACCATAAAGGTTGATAGGGCTTGCGGCTTTATCCGTGGAGAGGGCAATGACTCTGCTGACATTGCAGTGCAATGATGCATCAATGACGTTTTGAGCCCCGTTGATGTTCGTTTTGATACATTCCATAGGATTGTATTCGGCGATAGGAACATGTTTTAGTGCTGCGGCATGCACAACGTAATCGACTCCATTCATGGCACTGATGAGACGTTCTTTGTCGCGAACATCCCCGATAAAATAGCGCATGCAAGGGTTGTTGAACCGTTGTGCCATTTCATATTGTTTGAGTTCGTCACGAGAGTAGATGATTATTTTATTGGGATGGTAATGACTTAGGATTGTTTTGACAAATTGTTTGCCAAAACTGCCCGTTCCGCCTGTTATTAATATGTTTTTCCCGTTTAGCATTAATCACCTGCTTTAAGTAAAGATAAGTCTATATATTAGCAAACTTGAGCAAAAAAGGTTCCAGTTTACGAGAAAAAAATAGCTATTATTGTTTATGTGGGTCTATGTTTAAACAATGAGCTTTTTTTGCCGATATAGTGGTATATATTCTATAAAAGCTATAGAAAACAATTTGCATATATTGTTTTTAAAAAGGGGTTAATATGGCCGGTACAATTAGTTCACTTGGTGTAGGCTCTGGTATTCTGACGCAGGATGTTCTCGACCAACTTAGAAAGGTGGATGAAGCGAATTTCATCACACCATTACAAACCAAAATCAATATTGCTGCCAATCAGTTCAAAGCGATGGGTCAGATTGGTACATGGATGTCTGATTTGGCCACGGCGGCGTATGATCTGCAAAGCTATTCCCTCTATACTGAGCGCAGTGCCAGCGTAACGGGAAGCGGAGTGAGCGTGACCGTCGCTGCTAACACGGATATTCAGTCGTTTTCGGTGGAGGTTGTTTCCCTTGCTAAAAAAACGATCATGGAGTCGGGTTCATTTGCAAATACAACCGATCCGATCGCATCGGGATCGGGAAGTATGAATCTCAATGTCGGCGGAACAAATTATACGATCAATTATGATGCCACAACGACACTTGAAAGCCTAAAAAATACGATCAATAGCGTTGCGGGGGACAAAGCCGGTGCCTCGATTGTTCAGCTTGCAACGGGAGATTTCCGTCTCTTCCTCAGTTCCAAAGAGACCGGTTTAAGTCAAACGATGGCGCTTACCGATACGACAGGGCTGCTGAGCGGGACACAGTTGACAACCGGGATGAGCACGATCCAAGCCGGAACGGATGCAACCTTCAAATTTAACGGTCAGACGGCGACACGATCGAGCAATGTTATTTCTGATCTGGTAACGGGAGCCACGATTACGCTTCAAACAGAAGGGGGAACGGCAAATGTCGACATCACCCAAAACCGTGATGTGATTCTCGAAAAGATCAATGCGTTTGTCGAAAAATACAATACGGCAGCCGGCGGTAT
>DASUMY010000007.1:0-9255 GCA_036277435.1 Sulfuricurvum sp. | reverse complement strand
ATGTAGGGATTTTCGCGGGTGAGTTTATGAAAAATACTTTTGAGTTCATCTTCAAATTTAAACATCAAACATAAAACACCCAACGGCTCATGTGTTTGGGGATGACTGATTCGGTAGGAGTAGATGAGGGAGGGCTTATGGTGGGTCAGATCGCTGGTACGAAAGGTCTCGACGTAGGCTTGATGGGTGCGAAGGGACTCTTGGATCAATGGATCTTTGGAAACCGTAACGGGGTTGGTTTCGTCCAGCTGAACGAGCACTTTGCCTTTGGTGTCGAGTAAAACGATATTTTCATACACACTGTATTTGGCGACGTATTCACGGAAATGGACCGAAAGAGCCTCTTTTTTGATCAGTTTTTGGTGTCTTTGCTCTTCGGAGCTCGTCATATCGGTAGTATTCAGAAAAATAAGATAATTTCGGACATCATCATCGGTTGCCAAAAAACCGATATCGGCGGTCCGTTCGAAGAGATTGCGGATTAAGATATCGATCGCCGATTGGGCTTTGGATTCGAGCTCATCGAGACTTTTGCGGAACGTTTCCTGCGTAAGTCGCAAAAGCGGCTCATCGAGCAGATCTTCGAATGCTTTACGGGTTTCGCTGGTATCCATCCCGATATTGGACATGGAGCCTAACAGGGTCAAAAGATTCCATTTATCGGAGAGTGAACTCATATTTTTTTCAAAATTCTGAACATCGGACATGTAGCCGATCAGATGGTCGTAATGCATAGATACTCCTCATACATAAAACGTGCAGGTAATTTAGGATGATAGTATAGGGAATAGTCAAGTAGGGAATGTGCATTTATTGGTTAAAATTTAAGCAGTAAATAGGACAAAAAAGTCCTATTAAGAGGAGCAGCTGAGTTTGAGATTTTTATCTTTCAAGGGGGTTGCAAGGGCATACCGTTCAAATGCAGGATGTTCCTCATACGGGTTTTGGGCAAGTGTCAAAAGATCATTGACGAGGGTGAAATCATTCTTTTCCGCCAAATCAATCGCCTCTTGGAGAATGTAGTTTTTGAGAATATACTTGGGGTTGGTACGAACCATTTTGGCATGTCGTTCTGACGTGGTGGAATGGTTCTTTTCCAGACATTGATCGTAATGGTCCAGCCACTCATGAAGCTGATCGGGTGCGAGACTGAGGCTTAAGAGTTCGGTTCGATCGTGGTCATAACGGCTGAGCGCTCTAAAAAACGGGGTCATATCGATCTGGCCGTTTTCCATCGCGGTAAAGAGGCTGCGAAACAGATGGCTATCCTCATCGGGGAGGGCATCGAGCCCCAGTTTGTTTTGCAACAGTTCAAGCAGTTTTTCGGTGAAATACTCCCCATATTTTGCCAGCTCTATCGCTATTTTTTCTTCGGATATCAGCGGGGTGAGGGCACGCCCCAGCTGGGAGAGATTCCAATGCCCGATACGGGGCTGATTATCATAACTGTAGCGTCCTTCATGGTCGGTATGGTTACAGACATAGTTCGAATCAAACGTATCTAAAAAGGCGTAGGGGCCGTAATCGATCGTCAGCCCGATGGCCGACATGTTATCGGTGTTCATTACGCCGTGATTGAATCCGACACTTTGCCAATGGGCAATCATGTGTGCGGTTCGTTTGACGATTTCGGCATACATTTGGATGTACGCATCTTCTACTCCTTTGAGATGGGGGAACGATTCTGTGATTAAAAAATCGGCAAGGGTTTCGAGTTTGTCATGTCGGTTGGAATGGAAAAAATACTCGAAACTTCCGAATCGTATCCATGAGGGGGATAACCGTAAAACGATGGCACCTCGTTCCCATTTCTCACGTGCGACTTTTTCATCCGAACTGATGAGGGCCAATGCACGGCTTGTCGGGATCCCCAGAGCGTGCATTGCTTCGCTCATGAGATACTCTCGTATCGAGGAACGCAATACGGCACGTCCGTCGCCTTGTCGCGAGTAGAGGGTTTGTCCGGAGCCTTTGAGCTGAAGGTTCCACCCGTTGAGCAATCCCAGATTGATGGCACGGCCATCCCCCAATCTGGGGACGAAATAGCCAAACTGATGCCCTGCATAGCACATGGCATAGGGGCGTGAACCGTTAAGCAGTTGGCTGCCGTTGAGAATTTTTTCCAACAGCTCCGGTGTCAGCTCATCGGGATTCACTCCCAACAGCGTGGCCGCATCAGGGTTATAGCTCACCAATTTCGGATTATGCAACGGGGTGGGATGGACTTCGTGATAAAAGAGAGGATCAAGATCCAAATACGGGGTGGTTAGGAAAGTGTGTTCTAATTTCATGAGAGAGTTTTACCCCAAAAAACTAAAAGAGATGAGGGGGCAATGAAATCAGATCACTTTTTTAAACTCTACGCTAGGATTCAAAAAAGAATTTTTTCTCATCCCCTTCTTTGCGAAGCCGGATATGCGTGGTGGAGCCTTTGGGGGATATCGAATGGACATGATGGGTTTTGGGATCGATAAACTGAACGCGGGTGTGTCCGTCATAGGGTTTGTGGTGGGTTATCGTAGCATGCAAATCAGCATCATACAGTTTGTCGAGCTCGCGTTCAGCGGCATGAATAGACTCTTCTTGGGCTTTGATCATGAGCTCTTCATTCTTTAGTTCAGAGAGGGCATGTTTGTATTGCATGAGGCGAACCGTATCCGCTTTTAGTGGGGGACGGTTTTCTCTCATCGCCGCATCGATGCTTTGCTGTGTCCGGATGATGCGGCCATGCTGTTCTTTGAGGGCTAGCTCTTTTTTGATGAATTCTTTTCCTTTGAGCCCTAACTGGAACTGTTTGTTCTCAATCTCTTGTTCAAGAGCGGTGATCTGGTCCAAATACGTCGCGATGGCTCGCGGATTGATGATGAGGTCATTGCCATTGCCGACAATGGTTTTTATCTCAATCGATTCCAGTGCGGTGATCGTAGCATTGGAGTAGAGAACATCGACGATAACGCGGTGCGCAATGATCTCCCCGCCGGACATTTTTTTCACATGGACGGTTTGGGCTTCAACGGTTCCTGCTTCGAGGGTTTCGATGGTGGCATTTTTCGCTTTTAAATTGCCACGATGCAAATGAATCGTTGCATTTTCCTGTACTTCGATGAGGGATTTTTTATGGGTTTGCGCTCCGATCGTAACGTCGCATGCCTGGATTTTCGTGTTGCTTCCGATCGTCCCTTTGACATCGAGTTTTTGTACGTCGATGTTGACCCCCGATCCTACGGCATCTTGATCCTCATCTTTTTGTTGTATTTTGACATGAATCTCTTTGTCCAAGCCAGCTTCTATCGAACCGGTATTTTTGAAACTGGCACTCTCTAAATAAAGGTCATGTCCGATGGAAAAAATCCCGTTTTTACGCTCTACGTATCCCGATTGGGTTGCGTAAAAACGGATGGAATGTTCATCTTCTTCGGCCCGGATCGATTCAGGATCGATGATAATAGCATTGGCGTAGCGGATCAACGGCTCTTCTACATGAATATGTTCACCCGTACAGCTGCGTCCGTCACGGCCGGGCTTTGGAAATATATATTCCAAGATAAGATCATCACTCTGGACCCCGTCTACGAGATTGTTTTCACGTTGGATTTTTTTATAGTGAAGCAGTACATTGTCATTGGTGGGGAGGATGGGAGCAAAAAAATCGGCGATGGGCAAACGGTAGGGGGCACTCAAGGGTCCCTCTTTTTGTATCTTGAGTAACATGTGATGGATCTCTTGATCGAGATTTCCATCGGTAATGCCGATCATAAACCCGCTGCGCAGTTTTTTGCGGATAATCATCGCTTTTAGGTACTCTTGTATCCCTTTTTTGAGGGGCAATTTTGAAGCGGGATCGATGATGGCGACGGCTTTGGATTTGTATTTATCGGTTGCTAGGGAAAAGCGAAGATCAAATACCGGATGGGATTTTGCGGGGCGAATTAAGATTTGGTACTCTTGGCGGATTACAAGGGTAGCGGAGCGGATCTCTACTTCTGTCGTAATCTCTTCGAGTTTAGTCGCTTCGAGTATACGCCAATCGTCGTCAATGGTTCCTTGATAATAGGTCTGGAAGGAGAGCAGATCAAAATCGATCGCATCAAGCGGCATGTTCCATTTTCGTGCTGCTTGAGCCAGCTCATGAACGATATTGGCAGTGGTTATTTTAATCGCGTGCAATGGTGCTAATTCCCTATGTGATTCAAATATTACGGTTCAAGAAGTGGGACACTGTTTTTCGGATGAAAATCAAAATGTTTTTCCAAATCGATGTTATCTATGAGGACGGGGACAACGATCAATGAGGCGATAACCGCTGCTATTGTACCAAAAATCAAGGAGACTCCCAATCCTCCGAAAACCGCATCGCTGGCTAATAGCGTCGAAGCCAATATGATCGCCGCAGCCGTAAGAAATATCGGCTTGGCACGAGTGGCACTGGCATACGCAATCGCCTCTTTTTTCTCCATCCCTTTATCGATCATCAGCGATTTGGTAAAATCGATCAGCAACAGAGAGTTTCGCGAACTGATGCCGATGAGGGCGATAAAGCCGATCAATGACGTTGCCGTCAAGAAAAAGGTATCGGAGGTAAAAAGATTCATAATCCAATGCCCGATGATGACCCCGATGATGGAGAGAAAACTTCCCAATAGGACAATGCCTGAAAGGGCAAAACTCTTGTAATAGATGACCATCAGTAAAAAAATCAAGACGAGTGCGGCAATAAACGCACCGCCCAAATCGACGAACGTGTCGAGAGTGACTTTCATCTCTCCGTCCCATTTGAGTTCATACCGCTCATGGCTTTTTTTATCCACCAATTCAAGGTCAAATAACCCTGTTTTGGTTATTTCATAGTCGTCACTCAATTGGTCTAAAATTTGGGTGCGTGCATCCATCAACGGATAGACTTGGGAGACCATATCGGTTTCGGCGACGACATTGTTCATTTGACGCAAATCTTTGGTCATAATCATCGGATTGGATTTCACAGGTACGATGTCGATAACCTCGGTGATGGGGACCATGAGGCCCATACTGTTCATGAGGCTCAGGCTGGCAAGCTTCATGCCGATTGCTTCTTGGGAGCGTGAAGCGAACTTTTTCTCCTCAGGATGAAGGGTGAGATAAATGGGGATTTGTTCACTTGCTTTTTGGCTGTTTTTAACGGCAATGGGCATCCCCTCGAATGCCATATACAAAACATCATTGACTTGTTGTACGGAGAGTCCTGACTGGGTGATTTTATCGGTGTTGACCCGTATCTCAAATTTGTCGACGATTTCATCACTCATGATGTCGATATCGACAAGCCCCTCGGTTTTTTGGAAAATGGCTTTGACCTGTTGGCTCAAACGGCGGATACCGTCGGTATTCTCACCGTATACTTCGGCAACGACGGAGGCCATCGTAGGGGGACCGGCCGGAGGCTCGGTGAATTTGATGCTGGTTTGCGGTATGAGGCTTTCGCATTGAGTGACAATAACGGGGCGCAGACGCTGAACCATCGTATACGATGGCTCCTCGCGGTGGTGTTTTTTGGTCAGATTAACGACAATTTCCGCGACATTTTCATTGTTTTTAAAATGGGAACCTTTGATGAGCCCTGCAAAATCGAGCGGCGAGCCGCTTCCTAAAAAGACCTCGGTATCAATCACCTGACTCTCTTTTTGGAGGATGCGCGTAACACACTCACTGATCTGGGCGGTTTGCTGAATCGAGCTTCCCGTCGGCAGATCGAGGTAGATACTGTAGGTGTCGCTGTTTTTACCCGGGAGCATTTTGGCCAATACGATTTTCGTGGGTATCAGGGCAACGGCGATGAGAAAGGCGGCCAAGGTCCCCCACAGGATCTTTTTTTTCTTCTGCGGAGTTGCTAAAACGTTCAGTAAATAAGTTTCAAATTTTTGGTACATCAGTGAGCCTCAGTGTCATGATCGGGTTTTTTCAAAAGGCGTACGGCCAAATAGGGGGTGAAGATATAGGCCACAAACAATGATGCGATCAGTGCGACAGGAACATTGGCAGGGATCGGTTTCATAAACTGACCCATCATCTGTCCGACGAACGCCATCGGAACCATCGTGAGGATAATGGCCAGCGTCGCAATGTTTGTCGGTGCTCCGATCTCATCGGTCGCTTCGATCATCAGCTCATCGGCATCCATATCCGCCGCACCCGGAGCGTGGAAATGGCGATGGATATTTTCGATAACGATGATGGCGGCATCCACGAGCAGCCCCAGACTGAGCAAAAAGGCGAAAAGGGTGATGCGATTGATCGTTTGTCCTGTCAAATAGGCGACAAAGAGGGTGATCGCCAAAATGGCAGGAACGGTAAACGTCACAATCAGCGACTCTCTCCATCCCAGTACAAACGCCAGTAAAATGGCAATGATGACGATCGAGAGGATGAGGTGAAAAACGAGTTCATTGACCGCTTCGTCGGCACGTTCACCGTCATTTCGGGTAATGACGTAATTAATCCCCTGCGCCTTCATCTCCTCTTTGTATTTTTCGAGCTCTTCTTTGACGGCATCGGCGATGATGACGGAGTTGGCCCCCTGCAATTTAGAAACGGTCAATGTGACCTGCTCTTGCAGCGGGGAAAATTGCCCTGACTCCTCTTTGACACTGATAAGGGAGGATTTGAAGTTTTGAATTTCAGCACCTTCGGTGACTGTGGCGATATCGCGCAAATAGACGGCGGAGCCCATGCTTTGAGAAATGATAATATTTTCGACATCTTCAGCGCTTTGAACCGCATTTTTAACGCCGATCATGACGATCTCATTTGCCGCGGTTTTCCCTTTGATCTCCGGTACATTGTAGGAGAGGGATTGAACGGCTTGGGTGATTTGCCCCAGTGAGAGATTATAGGCGCTTAAGCGTCCCAGATCAACGAGGACATTGTACTGGTGTTTTTTTCCCCCTTTGAGATTGGTGACGGCAACTTCGGGAAGGGCATTGATACGATGCTGTATTGCTTTGACATGGTCATACAGGTGCGTGGGATCGATTTTTGGATCGTTGGCATAAAATGCGACCGAAACGATCGGGATATCGATGTCAATGTCCAGCGGTTTGATGATCGGGACCATCGCCCCTTTGGGCAGCGTGTCCATATTTTGCATGATTTTGTCGTAGATTTTGAGGTTGGAATCTTCTTTGGCCTCACCGATATAAAAGGCCGCGTTGAGTACCGCGACGTTATCCATCGCCATGGATTGAATGTGTTCGATCCCTTTGATCTCTTTGAGTTTGCGCTCGAGGGGTTTGATGATGACGTTTTCCACTTCGTTGGCCGTTGCACCGGGCAGAGCGATGATGACGGTTGAACCGCTGACCACCATTTGAGGGTTCTCTTCTCGGGGCATCATCATCAGTGCCAAATAGCCGATAACGAGGAGAAAAATTCCCAAAATAGGGGTTAGCGGATTGCGTAAAAACGTTTTGGCCAATTTACCGGCAAAATCGGTAGGTTCAATCGGATGATGTTCTGCCATAGTGTTCTCCTATTGAATTTCGACGGTAGCGTACATTCCGGGATAAACGTTCTGTTTGGCTTTGAACGACACTTTGACTTTAAAGGTATGAGTCATAGGGTTTGAGCTGGGGATGATGGAGGTGACGGTTCCAATCCCTACGAATCCAACCGATGGGATGGAGACTTTCACCTTTTTCCCCACAGGGGTCAATTTGAGATTGTTTTCGGCGACTTCGACATTGATCTTAAGATCACTCAAATCGGCTAACACGATGGCCGGTGTTCCGGGCATGGCCATTTCACCGACTTTGATGTTTTTAGAGATAACGACACCGTTGTTGGGTGCGGTGATGCGAAGATAGCGGTATTGGTTGCTGACTTCTTGAAGGCGCGCTTTGGCCTGATTGACTTGACGTTCGGCGATTTGAATTGTATTCAGGAGGTTTTTCCGAGAGAGCTCGAGATTTTCGACTTCGTACCGTGACACCATATCCTGTGCCAGTAGTCGTTTGTTCCGTTCCAGATTGAGCTCGAGATTGGCGTACTGGTTACGATACATCTGCAACGAGAGTTCGGCTTGGGAAATTCCCATCTCTACTTGGGTTTTGGAAGAGTCTATCTCTCTGGAATCGATCGTATAGAGTAGATCCCCTTTGCGGACACGTGAACCTTCGGAAACATTGACCTGTGTAACAAACCCCATATTGCGGCTGGTGATCATTTTTTGGTTATCGCTGAAAACACTCCCTGAGAGGGTGAGTCCTGCGGCGCATAGGGTGGCAGATAGGGTAAAAAGGGTGATCCATAGTTTCATAGGTGTGCTCCGTTGCTAAGTTTCTCAAGCGCAAAAATCCGCTCGTTACGTTGATTTTTAATGGTTTGTAAATTGAGGATACGTTCAATCTGTTCTGAGTGTTTGATCAGCAGATCACTCATAGATACGAGATGTTCACGGTAGCGCCCCATGTAGTTTCGATAGATTTCGTTGGCCAGTTCCACCTCTTGTTCCAAAGTGGTGATTTGCAGATCCAGTGCCGTGATTTCGGTTTTCATTTGGTCATATTGAAGGGCAACCGCTTTGCGCGAAAGTTCAACATCGGTTTTGGTTTTGAGCTGTTCGATACGCGCTTTTTCAAGTCCGGCAGCATCTGCTCCTCCGCTGAAAAGATTCCAGGTGAGTTTCGCCCCTACCGTGTAGGCTTTATGATCGCTAAAGTTGCCTAAAAAGGTGTCATCCGCACTGCTGGCTTCGGCAAACGCCCCTACTTGTGGGAGATAGGATGCATTGGCAACCTGAATCATACTTTCGCGTATTTCCAACCCTTTGGACGCTTTTTGCATATCCAAATTGGTGGCCATGACATCGGCTTCGGTGAGGGTGCTTTGAACCGTTTCATCTTGAGGAAGGGCGATCTCGGTGACACTTTGGTTCAATAAAAAACTGAGATAGTGTAGGGTGAGTTTTTGATTCGCTTCCATTTGGGCAATGAGACGCTGCGCATTCACTTTTTTAGCCTGCACTTCCAGCAAATCCACTTTTTTGGCATACCCTTCGGTGATCATCCCCTGTGTCGTTTTTTCCAGCGTTTCGATGTTGGCTAAAATTGTTTTCATATGGATCAAAGAAGAGTGGATTAATGCCGCATCGTAGTAACTTTTTTTGGTTTGATATATCTTTTGAACCGTGACATTGGTCGTCTCGATTTGGCTGATGGCTTCCCTCTCTTGGGCAATTTTTTCATAACCGCTGAGCTTTCCTCCCGTATAAAGGGGGAGGGT
>DASUMY010000006.1:0-7132 GCA_036277435.1 Sulfuricurvum sp. | reverse complement strand
CGGAGGTGAAGATCGCGAGGGATACGGAGCCATTTAGCTGGGAAATTGATTGGAAGACACGATCCAAATCATTCGCCCACTGCAGCGCCGAAGCCGAATAAATGCGGTCAAATCTCCCACAGGAGAGGTTCTCAAAAAGGGTTGCATCGTTGAAATCACCCAGTCTCAATGTAACATTGGGTGATTTCGGGTGGTGTTCGAGCATCGATTCGGAAAAATCAACTCCCGTAAACGTCTCTATCTCCCAGTCAATATGAGAATACAACGTACCGCTTCCGCATCCAAGATCCAATATATGGCCCGGTTTCTGCTGGGTATCGGCGATCAGCTTTTGAGCGACTTTCGACTGAATAACGTTATACATTCCGTATTGAGAGGCATAACGGGAAAACTCGTGACGTACCCTCATGAACGATTGATCACCAAAGAAATGATAAAAATGAGGAGGAGACACAACACGATGGCGGCACCGCTGGGGAGGGAGAAGAAAAAAGAAGCACTAAGTCCAATGATGACACTGACCAGCGCGATCGCGATCGAAAGGAGCATCGTTTTGAAAAAACCCAATCCAAATCGTATCGCCGCAACGGGGGGAATAACCATCAATGCGCCGATGAGAAGCGTCCCCACAACCCGTATCGAGAGGGCGATGATAACCGCGATAACGCTGACGAGCATGAAATTGAGCAGTGCCACACGAATACCACTGGCACGGGCGACCTCTTCATCAAACGCAATAAAATAGAGTTCTTTGAAAAAGAGCAGCAACAGCGCCATCCCTGCTGTCCCTGCAATCGCCATAATCATCAAGTCTTCATTGGTAACAGAGAGGATGGAGCCAAACAAATAGCCAAACAACGATGCGTTAAACGAACCGGCCAACGAAACGATCACGATGGCTAACGCCAAAGAGCCCGACAAAAAGATCGCCAATATCGAGTCCGAATAAAGGTGATGAACGCTCCGCAGGTATTCAATCATCCATGAAGCGATCAAGGAGGCAATAATCGCCATCCATAACGGATTGCTTCCAATCAAGAGCCCCACCGAAACACCGACCAAGGAGACGTGAGCAAGCGTTTCGCTCAGAAGAGAATAACGACGCAAGACGATAAAAGAACCGCTGATGGCCGCTAAAACTGCGATGATAAGCCCAGCAGCAAAAGCGCGCTGCATAAATGGAAAATCCAGCATCTCTATCATAAAAGCCCCCTAGTGGTTGTGACAGACAACGTGAGAAGGATTGCCGTAAAGCCGGCTCATTTCCTCGCATCGTACCATCTCTTGGGGTGTTTGGGAAACCAGAAGCGTCTGATTGACAAAAAAGAGTTTGGAGATATCCTCCGCAATCACTCCGACGTCATGGGTGATAAACAAAATCGAAATTCCTCTCGTTTTATGCAGCGTACGAAGCAGTTCATAAAAACGGTGCTGAGACGCTACATCTACTCCCGTGTTAGGTTCATCGACGATCAATACTTCCGGATGGGACGCCAAGGCACGTGCGATCATGACCCGTTGACGCTGGCCGCCTGAAAGCTGACCGATCAGGCGGTCTCGAAGATCGCTGACTCCCATTTGCTCCATCGATTCTTCAATGATTCGAATATCTTCTGCCGATTCGAAACTCAGCATCCCTCGCAGCGCATACCGCCCCATCGCAACGACTTCACGCACCGTTGCCGGAAAGGAGGCATCGACAAGGGCTGAGCGCTGAGGAACGTATCCGATACGATGCCACTGCCGAAAGCGGTTTTGATCGATTCCGAATAATTTTATACTCCCTGATGTCGGCTTTTCAAGCCCCATCAACAGACGGATCAACGTCGTTTTACCTCCGCCGTTGGGTCCGATAATCGCGCAGTATTCTCCCTCTAAAATCGTCAGGTTGACCGATTTTAGAATCTCATTGCCGTTTGCACTGAAGGATAGATTGCGAACTTCGAAAAGACTGGGGGTAAATTTCAACGACACTCCATCGCTTGGGCCAATTTAGCTAAATTTTGTCGCATGATTGACTCATAAGTTTGATGTGATTTTAACTCATCTTCACTAATATTTTCCAGCGGTTGCAGCGATACGGCTTTTGCCCCCGTCTCTTTGGCAATCGTTTGGGCCACATTATCGTTGATCAGCTCTTCAAAAAAAATCGTTTGAATCCGATGCTCTTGGACGAGGGCAATAATCTGTGCAATCGTTTTGGCACTGGGCTGCTCGTCTGATGAGAGGCCAATGACAGAAATAGCTTCCAAACCGTTGGCGCGGGCCAAATAGCCGAAAGCATCATGATTCGAAACGAGGATACGATTTTTGCACTCTTTTAATCCAAAGAGGTAGTCGGACTTGAGTTTTTCGAGTTTTTCGACATAGGCTGCACCGTTTTCACGGTACAAAGAGGCATTTTTAGGAGAAAGCTCCGAAAATTCGGCAACCAGCAGGTTGGTCATGGTAATCATATTATCAATGTCCAGCCAATAGTGGGGGTCATAGCCCCCATGCGCATGCTGGGCATCTCCTTCGTGATCCTCGTGTCTTTCAAAGCTCTCCCCGTCGCTTTTTAACAACGCCACATGCGTGCTCATATCAATGATCCGCGTCGTTTTTCCCAGCGTCGCTGCAAGCGGCTGCGCCCATGACTCAAACCCCGCTCCGCTGTAGATGAAAAGTGCCGAATTTGAGACCTCTGCCACCTCTTTTGGAGTCGGAGAAAACATATGAGCATCGCTTCCCAGCGGAATGATAGAACGGATCTTCAGCGTATCACCGGCGACAGCATTCGCAACTTCATACAACGCAAACGTGCTCACCGAGACAACCGGTTTGCCCGATGCGACAGCTGTTACGTTGTTAGCGGAGAATAAAACGTAAAATGCCACCGCGGCAATAATGCCTCCTACGAGCAATCCGATTCTCTTCTTTTGTTGGCATGACGTACACATATTGATTTCCTTCTTTAAAAACAGTATTTTAAATCATAAACCCTTTAAAAGAGTGTTTCATTATGCACTTATGAACACTGTGTTATAATCGCGAACTTTTTACTATTTAAGGATACATAATGACAGGCATTCTGCTCATCGTGCAAATCGTACTCGTAGTGATGATCACTATCGCGGTACTGCTTCAAAAAAGCTCCAGCATCGGCCTTGGCGCTTACAGCGGCTCTAACGAATCGGTATTCGGCGCCAAAGGTCCCGGTACTTTTTTGGCTAAAGCAACTTTTTTCCTAGGTTTTATTTTCGTGGTTAACACGATTGCACTGGGCTATTTTTATGCGCAACAAAAAAATGCATCGGTCGTTGATTCCATGATCGACAAAACAGACGTAAGCGCTCCGACGATTAATATCGTTAACGACACCAACACTACTAAATAAAAGAGAAGGACATTTCATGCTAGAAGAAGTGTATCAATTTTGTGAAGAGAAAATGCAGGGGAGTCATGAGCATCTGCTCAGCAACTTCCGCACCCTTCGTACGGGAAGAGTCACGACTAAGATTTTGGATAATGTACGCGTAGACAGCTATGGATCTATGGTTCCATTGGATCAAGCAGCGAGTGTTTTGGCGACCGATGCCACTACTATTACCATCTCTCCGTGGGATAAATCCATGCTTTCTGTCATTGAAAAAGCGATCCTAAAAGCCGATATCGGTGTCAACCCGAACAACAACGGTGCTGAAATCAAACTCTTTTTCCCTCCGATGACCGTTGATCAGCGCCACGAAACAGCCAAAAAAGCTAAAGGAATGGCGGAAGATGCCAAAGTAGCCGTGCGCAATGACCGTAAAAAAGCGAATGACAAGATCAAAGTCCTCGAAAAAGACAAACTCGTAACGGCCGATGAGTCTAAAGCGGCCCAGGACAAAGTGCAAAAAATTACCGATAAATACATCACCAAAATTGAAGAGTCGCTCAAAAGCAAAGAGCAAGACATCTTAACGGTATAGTCATGGACGTCAAATCAATTTATATGAATGCCGACGCTCTTTTAGAGGGGCATTTTAAACTCAGTTCAGGCAATCACTCTCAGTTTTATCTTCAGTCGGCCAAAGTACTGGAAGATCCCAAAACGGCAAAACTCCTCGCTGATGCTCTAGCGCAGCAGATCCAGAAAAGCGGCATTGAAATCGATACGGTCTGTGCTCCGGCATTGGGCGGTTTGATCGCCGGTTTTGCACTCGCAACGGCATTGGACAAACGCTCTATTTTTGCGGAACGGGTGAATGGAGAGATGCAAATTCGCCGCGGATTCGAAATCAAGCCAGGCGAACGTGTCATCGTCTGTGAAGATATTATCACTACTGGCGGTTCTGCAATGGAGGCCGCCAAAGCCATCGAAGCGTTGGGCGGAGTAGTCGTCGGATTTGCCGCACTCGCCAATCGCGGTTTCTGCAAACGCAACGGATCGGCACTGGAACGCAAAGCCAACTGCTCACTGCCGGACAATACCCCTTTGTTCGCGTTGGCGGATTTTGATTTCGAAATGTATGCACCGGATAACTGCCCGCTGTGTGCAGGCGGTTCTGAAGCGATCAAACCGGGATCCAGAGGAAATTAATATGGCTGAAACTTCTCAAAAATTCAAACTCGACATGGCTCATCTGCAAAAAGTGCAGCGAACCATCCGTAAAGCGGGAAATATTTTTCCGAACGAAACGGAGCTGGTCAACACGTTGGAAGATTTGATTATCAAAGCACAGGACGATACCTCTCTCAACACCTATTATAGTATGGCCCAATATCTCAAACAGCGGATCAAAGAGCTCAGAGTCCATCTTGATGCACCGGTTCAGGAAATCGAAGAGGCCTATACCGATTTAGACTGGTCGATCAACTATCTGCAGTGGCTCGTAACCGATAAACCTAAAGAGCTATAATTCGCAATGCAGAGCTTCGCTGACGAGTCGTGCAGCGACCTCTTTTTTCCCGTCGACCGTAACGGAGATGGGAAGCCCTCTCAGCTCCCGTTTCTCTTCCAAGCTAACCACTTTTACGACAACTTTAACCTGCGGGGCATACGAGAGAACCGCTTCACATACAAGCCTCTTTTTTTCGAGATTATCAAGCGTTACGATAACGCTGATCGCATCTTTTATATGAAGTTTATCCAGAATACCGGTTTTTGACATATCGCCGTAGTAGGCCTCTTCACTGTCGCGCAGCGCTTCTTGAACGTGCTTGTAGTTATTATCGATAATAACATACTTGACCCCTTCGCTGCGAAGCGCTTTGACAACGAACTTACCCACGATTCCATATCCGCATACAATGACATGGTTTTGATGCACCGAAAGCATTCTGAAATCCTCCGTCATCCCCGGATCTGTAAAGAAAAAAGTGCTGATGCGGGAAATATTCGCCAACATAAACGGAGTCAAAATAATCGAGAGGACAACGACCAGAACAAGTATCTGTGCCAATCCGTCATTAAGCAGATGCTGATTCCCGGCTAACGCAAAAATAGCAAATGAAAACTCTCCCACCTGTGCGAGTGCCATCGCCGTTTTAAACGCGATTTTGGTTTTCGCGTGGATCTTCACAATTCCATAAATCACCATCGCCTTAATCACAAGAACACCGGCCAATATGGCAAAAATTTCGGCGACATGCGCCAAAAAGAAAGCCACATCGATTTTCATTCCCACGGTCACGAAAAAGGTCCCCAGCAACAGATCTTTGAACGGTGCGATATCCGATTCAACTTTATGGTGATAACGGGTTTCGGCGATAATCATCCCCGCAACAAATGCCCCCAGTGAATAGGTAAATCCGAAATAGGAAGCAGCAAGCGACGAGGCAACAACAATAACCAGCACCGACCCCATAAAAAATTCATCGACATTGCTCGAAGAGGCGAAATGCAACAGCCAACTCATCACTTTTTTCCCGATTATAAACAACAAACCTACTACCATGACGGCACTGATCATGGTTTCGAGCAAAACGCGCCCGATGTTCTGTTCTCCCGAACTCAAAAATCCGATCAAGATCAGAATCGGAATGACAGCGATGTCTTGATAAATCAGTATTCCCGTTGCTTTTTGTCCATAGGGGCGCGAAATTTCTTTGGTCGATTTGAGATAACTCAGAACCACCGCCGTTGACGAAAGAGAGAGTGCCATAGAGGCGATTAGAGAGATGGCAAGATTTTGATGCAGCAGGAAATAAGAGATACCGAAAAAGATCACCGCCGTAATTGTCGTTTGAAAAAATCCATTAAAAAAAACATCGGTTTTCATCGTGGAGAGGCGATTAAGCGACATCTCCAATCCAATCGTAAACATCAGAAAAACGACACCGAATTCCGCGATCATCTCCAGCATATGGGAATCGGCCATCTGACGGAGGTCAAACGCGTACGCAACCACCACTCCGGTAAAAATATAGCCGATGATTTGCGATATGCCGAATCGCTTTAGGATTAGATTGAGAACGATAGAGAATCCCATCGCCATCGTGACATAATAAAGCGCTGATTCCACCTATTTCCTTTATGCCGGACAGAACGTATCCAAACCGACTGCGCTGACGCTGTGTTCACCTCACTCAGGGGGCCACGCATGCACGCGTACTTTTAATATCAAACGTAGCTTTTTATAAGCCATAACAGTATATAATGGCTGACTTAAATTAGGGCTCCTTGAAGTCACTAAAAGTGCCTGTCTGGCCTGTTTTCACTTAAAATTTTGACCCACCATCCGAAGGAATGACTCATGACCAAGTATATTTTTGTAACCGGAGGAGTTCTCAGCTCTCTGGGAAAAGGGATCACCGCTGCTAGTATCGGCGCATTGCTGACCCATTCCGGCAAAAAAGTCGGTATGCTCAAAATCGACCCCTATATCAATGTCGATCCGGGGACGATGAGCCCTTTGGAACATGGTGAAGTATTCGTCACAAAAGACGGTGCCGAAACCGATCTCGATATTGGAAACTATGAGCGTTTTCTCGATACCTCATTTCTTCGCACCAGCAACTTCACAACGGGTCAAGTTTACAGCAGCGTTATCGAGCGTGAGCGTACGGGCGGATATTTAGGACAAACGATTCAAGTCGTACCCCATATCGTCGGCGAAATCGTTGACCGGATCAAAAAAGCGGGCGAAGGGCATGAAATTCTCGTCGTCGA
>DASUMY010000005.1:0-2081 GCA_036277435.1 Sulfuricurvum sp. | reverse complement strand
CCGGTTGCTGAGGTCACCAGCACTACAGTACGGGGAAATTTGGGAAAGGTTTTTTTACGAGCAGGGTCAAAATACCCTTTTTCTTCGAGCTTTTTTTTGAGCTGTTCGAATGCGAGGGCGAGGGCCCCTTGACCGTACGGTTCGGCACTCACGCAGTTAATTTGGTATTCCCCTCTGGGTTTATACAATGACAGCGCCCCGTGAAGGATCACATGAGCCCCTTCTTGCAGGGTGAATTTTAGCCGTGCCGCATTGCCCTTGAACATGACACATTTGATCGTTGAATCCGCATCTTTGAGGGTAAAATAGATATGTCCGCTGTTATGATGGGTAATTCGGGAGAGTTCCCCCTCGACACTGACAAATTCAAACGTTGTCTCGAGCAACGTTTTGATCTGTTCGTTAAGGCCCGATACGCTTAAGGTAGCTGCCATATCCTTACTTTTTGCGGGCGATCATCAACGTCGAAATATCCATTGAAAAGCTTTTGACATAGAGCATCTCGAATCCCGCTGCTTCGAGTTCTTGACTCATCTTTCCGACACTCAAAAATCCCTCAATCGAGTCCGGTAAATAACGATACGCTTCGTAGTTTTTGGAAATCATGCCGCCAATTCGCGGGAGCACATTATTCATATACCAATCGCGTACACGTCCCAGTGTTGAGGGATTCTCGTTTTTCATAAATTCGAGGATGACCACCAATCCTCCCCGCTTAAGGACGCGATGAAACTCCCCTAATCCTTCCTGGCGTTCTACGACGTTCCGGATTCCGTAGGAGATACTGATGATATCGGCACTTCCATTTGCTTTAGGAAGCTGCGTTGCCGGGGCAATGTGAAAGGACATATCCGGGAACTTCTCACGCCCTACCCCCACCATACCTTCCGAAGGGTCAATACCGACAATCTCGGCAACTTTCATGTCCGATGTTTGGGCGCGGCGTTTCCAGTACCCCATCATATCGCCTGTGCCGCAGGCAACATCAACAATAGAATCCAGATGTTTATTTTGGCAATACCCATAGGCCAAATCGCAGGCTTTACGGCGCCAAAAGGTATCAATACCCATAGAGAGGACTCGATTGGCACGATCATACGTAGGGGCAATATCATTGAACATGGATACAATTTTTTCTTGGCGGGTCATAGTGGCAATCGCTTTTTTATTTTCTTTTCATCCAAAGGATAATATCTTCATTAATTTTAGCGTGCAGTACCTCAAAGTCCTCTGTTAATGTCCCAAGAGTTAGCGAACCTCCGCCTATTTTGGGAGCAATGTAACCTAAATACCAGTTGCACACCTCACGAGTTGCCCTCAGCATCGACGAGCCCCCCTCAATCATCACCAGTGAATAGCCCTCTATTTTTGCAAGAGAGGAATCAACATATACCGTTCGATCGGGGACATTGAAAAGAGGAATCGTACGGTCAAAATCGTCCCCACGGGAATAAATGAGCACATCAGGAGCTTTCCCACTCACCAGCCGTGAATCCAATACCGGACGATCGGTGCGCACCGTATCTCCGCCGATGACAATCAGATCGCATTTGTCTCTCAAAGCATGCACATGTTCTCTGGAAACTGCTGCGCTGATAACCCCATTATCCACCGTCCCGTCTAAACGCTGAGCCCATTTAAAAAATACAAAGGGGCCTTTTTGCCATTGAAGAAACGGTTCCAAAAGCTTTTTTCCCTCTTCTTCCATTACCCCAAATGTACATTCAATACCCCCCTCAACGAGGATTTCAGCACCCAATGCTGCGGTTGGATTAGGATCTTTACACGCAATAAAAACATGTTTTATCCCTAACGTCCGAATTAACAACGCGCAGGAAGGGGTTTTTCCGCTATGGGAACACGGCTCAAGGGTCACAGCCATACTCATAGAATGAAAGAGTCCGTTATGATGATGGCTGAGATAATCGTGAATAAAAGAAGCATCGTCGCATTCACGCAATGTCGTGTCGCCGCTGAGGAGAGTATAGGCATCCCGCAATGCGTAGACTTCCGCATGAGGACCGCCCGCTTTTTTATGGGCACCGATCGATAAAATAGCACCATGTTCATCCATACAGACG
>DASUMY010000004.1:0-2978 GCA_036277435.1 Sulfuricurvum sp. | reverse complement strand
TAACAGCTGCTCGATCGTAATCGCCCCTACCCCCTCTTCATTCTCCATACGGGCTTCAAACGAGCGGATACTGTGGCAGGGCATCTGCGGTTTCATCTCTTTCGTATCTTCGATCGTCAAAAGCTGGTCCCCTTCATCGATAAAACGGGTGATGGCATTCAAAAACGTCGTCTTTCCGCTCGAGGTTCCTCCGGATACAACAATATTGAGTTTCCCTTGAACCGCTTTGATCAGAAAATAGGCCATTTTGAAATCCATTTGAACGCCATCGAGCATCGATTCAAACAGCAAAGGAATTTCACGAAATTTTCGAATCGTCACATATGAGCCCGGTTTTCCTTCCCGGTCAAGATTCGCCGCTACGGGAGGAATCTGCACTTCGATACGGGAACCGTCATTCAGCTTTGCCGATGCAATCGGATGCCCTTCATCGATTTTACGATTGGATTCGCTCAGCATCCGGTTAATGATACGGCGCAGCTCTGCTTCGGAGCGAAATCGAAACGGGGTGACAATCGTCTGTCCTCCGTAAATCACGTCAATGTAGTCTTTGGTGTTGATGATAATATCGTTCAGATCATGGCCGGCATTACGGATAATCCCGGAAATAGGGCCGTAATACAAGAGATTATCGACAATAAACTCAATAATGTCATTTTTTAGATTCGCTTTGGGCAGTGAGTATCCTGCAATATGCTTCGCAACCACTTCTCGAATCATCTTTTCGGTCAGCTGAATTTTCGGATTGAGTTTCTCGACAAACGCATCATAGATTTGATAGGCCAAATCAAAATAGTCACTGTTCTGATACAGCATCGGAAAGCAAAAAACCTGACACCCGTTGAGCTGTTCTTCGTCATCAACGGTAATCTCCTGGGTATAGTTCACCACAGTGGTCGCTGTATTGGCTGCGGTACGCCGCAGCATTTTTTCTTTTAAAGCCATTGTTTAACCTTGGCCCAAATAGCATTTTCCGTTTGTTTCGTCGGGGTAAAGTGTTCCATGGAAGTCGTGAAGAAATAGCGTTCAATCATCTCATCGAGACGTTTGACGAAAACACTCTCAGGATACTCTTCGCATACGAGCATCGCTTCGTTCCAACATGTGCGCAGATGCCGGGCATCATTCGGAAGGGTAAAATCGACTTGAAATTTATGATGCGAATCTTTCGATAAAATCGTCATCGCCTCTTCTTTGGTTACCGTACCGAAAGAGTCCTCCCGATTAACAAGAATATGGGTTTTATTGTACCAACCGCTTTTGTCGATAATATCGATGTAGGTCTTTAGAATCGACATTGCCGGAATACTCAGTTCGGTTACGACAAAAATCTGATCGGCGATCTCCTGGATATCAATCTCCAGCTCAACATCTTCAAACATCCCTACATCGATCAAAATCAAATCGAAAAATTGTTTCGCAAAATTGATAAAGGCCAAAAAGCGCTGAATGTTTTCCGCTTTTTCCATCATTTCACGATCGGTATGGCGCTGAATGCCGGGAATGAAAAAAAGGTTCTTGTCGTATTTCATCAATCCGTTCGCAAACAGCTCTTCTAATTCCAGACGCGGCAGCGTCGCAATGTCGATAATACTTTTCTGAGGTTGAAACGCATCAAAAAAGAGATTGGATATCGACTTGGTATACGAAAAATCCAAAAAGAGGACATTTTTTTCAGGATGCTTCGCCGCAATCATCGCCGCCAGATTCATAGTGATCGTCGTCGTCCCTACTCCGCCGCTGATGCCGGTAAAGACCGAAATATTACTTTTTCCCCGACGCTCTTTGATCACCGTCTGAGAGTGGGCAACCATCGCTTTGATCGTTTCAGGATTAACTTCGCTACGGCTGATGTATTTATCCACGCCCATCTTTCCCGCACGAAGCGACAGATGAATATCCTCAGGACCGATCACGATGATATAAATGTTGTTACTGAAATTAATCTGGTTCAGTGCTTCCAAACCATCCATCGATTCGACTCGATAAATTAAAACAATATCCCGATTGCGGTGCGAAGCATAAAAACTGATAAATTCATCCACGTTCTCCATATTGACGACGTCGTCAAAATGTTCGCGCAGACGGTCAAAACACTCTTTTTCTATTGTCGAAACATATGCAATAATCATTCTTTTCCCTAATGTGTTACGTTGATCAGTTTAATCTCTACGGTGTTGAGCGGATCTTCAGGTGTGAGGGTCACTTTTTTCAGATCGAGTATCAAAGCACGCCCCAAACCGATACCGTTATTGTTATAACTTTTAACCGTATACGTCGCTCCGTCGGTCGAAGATCCGCCCACACCTTTAGAAGCACACCACGAGACCCATTCGTTGTGCGTGTCATAGGTTGTATAGGTAGGAAAAAAGAAAAATCCGCCCGTCTGCAGCTTCATGGACCACGCAGTCGCCGTCGTCCCTTTGGATTTGTAAAACGTCTCATACGACGTCACTGTGCCACTCGGGAAAAAAAAGAAAAATGAAGAAGATGTTTCTTTTTTTTCTACGGTACACGTCTCATCACCGCTCCCCTGAGCCGCATTTGTTGAATGGATCCCCATGAGTTTAAAGGTCTCAAAACGATCTATCGTCCCTCCATTATCTTTGGTCACCGGCAAGGTCATCGTCATTGCTTCACTGTCGGTAAACTGATAATTCGTTTCGGAGTAGACAGGGGTCGTCGAAGTCGCCGTAGTCGTACCAAACATCATACTCATGATGTTGCTCATCCAGCCAAACATACCCGAGGAGAGTGACGTAGGAGCAGAAGTAGCGGCTGTCTGCACTTTTGCGGGGGCTACCTTGCCCGCCAGAGCAAGCAACGCATTTTCCGTATCCAGGGTAATCAGTTCCGATTTCACAACACTGCCGGATGTATTTTTATTCAACAGCGTTGTATTAAAAAACATCGAGGTGAATCCGGTTATCATGCGGCACATGATAGGCCATCCCGATGTTTGACAACCCGAAACCGTT
>DASUMY010000003.1:0-19546 GCA_036277435.1 Sulfuricurvum sp. | reverse complement strand
GTGCAGGAGTATCTAAAAACTTTTGCGGTACAATCTTTGGAATTTTATAAAGATTTAGCCTCGTTCGATCGAGGGTTTATCCTAAAGGCAGACCATGAATAAAAAAGCCGTTATCGATGTTTTGTATCTTCTCACCATCGGTATGACGATTGGTGCGGTGTTGATCTTAGGGGTATTTGTTGCCGCAGTTGTGTTTCACTCTGAGATGTTTTTGAGTATCCCGCTGCTGTCTCGCTACGAAGAGGGGAAAATCATGGGAGAGATCTTTCGCCGTTTCAGCTATTGGGGCTATATAATGGCCGCTATCATTGCCGTCTATGAAGTATCGCGTTACAAAGTAATGCAAATTGATAAAATTTCGATCCTCTCCGCATTAGGTGCGATGGGGACCTTATTGCTTTTTAGTGCGGTATATACCCCTAAAATGTTGGAATTTCAGCAACAAGGTGAGGCCATGATGATGAAAAATTCCTTTGAGGCGTTACACAAAGCAAGCGAGATCGATTTTAAAATCCTTTTGGTTATGTTGCTGATTCTTTTTAGCCGCCGTGCGTATTTGATGGTTGTAAAACGATGATCCGTTTCGAAAATGTCACCAAAAGTTTTGGCAAACGCAAAATATTACGCGGGGTCAATCTAGAAATCGAGCGGGGGAAAACGACCGTTATTTTCGGAGTATCCGGCGGCGGAAAATCGACGATTATCAAACATATCGTCGGATTGCTTAAGCCCGACAGCGGCTCTATCAGTGTGAACGGCGTTCGCGTCGACAATGCCGATGAAACGACACTCCGAGAGATTCGGACGAAAGTCGGTTTTTTATTTCAAAGCGGTGCGTTGTTTGACAGTATGAATATTCGCGATAATGTCGCGTTTCCAATGGTGGAGCACCAGCATCTCACTCCAAAAGAACTCGAATACAAAATCGATGAAAAGCTCTCGATGGTCGGTCTTGATCCCTCTGTCGTCAAATCGCTCTATCCGGAAGAACTCAGCGGCGGTATGCGCAAGCGCGTAGGGCTTGCACGGACGCTGGCGTTAGAACCGGAAGTGATTTTATACGATGAGCCGACGTCAGGGCTTGATCCCGTTACGAGCGATTTTATTACGCAGATGATCTGCCGTTTGCGTGACGAGATCGGCATGACATCGATCCTGATCAGTCATGACATTGCCGAGAGTTTCAAAGCAGGGGATAATTACGCGATGCTTTTTGACGGGGTCATTGTGGAAGCAGGGGATAAAGAAGCTTTCAGGAACTCAACCAATGCGGTCGTTCAGCAGTTTATCCATGCACGCTCTGAAGGGCCCATAGCGTTTCATTAATGCTAACGCCTCCATAGGCTTTTTGCACAGTGCATGGCGCATGTGCAGTAAACCGTACTTTACATCTATCTTCCGCCGAATTTTTTTGCCCACCACTCCTGCGGAGTAAGGGTCTTCTCTTTTAAAAAGGTTTCATCAAAATTGTATTCGTAGTTGGCACAATATTCGAGGATAATAGCGTAGGCTTCGTTGATCTGTGTACTCATGGCATGAGCCGTTTCGGGATCATCGGGATGTTTGTCGGGATGCCACTGCTGCATCATATTTTTATATCGGGATTTAATTTCAGAGAGAGTTGTTTTATCACTCAGGCCAAGGAGCGTTTTGGCTTTTATGAGTGTGTCAAAAGAAATCATATGAAACTTTAGGGGGTGCAGGGACATTTGTCCTTGCCATTAAAACGGATCTATTCGTTTTAATGCGTAGCATTGGTATTTTAGTCTTTTTGCTGACGCATAAACGTCGGTACATCCAAGAAATCTTCACTGTAGTCACCGTTAGCGACCATAGCCGATGCGCGGACGACGACACGCGGTTTCGCACTTGCCGCTTCTTTGTTTTCAAATTCGCAGTTATTGATCCCCATCGATGCTTTTTTCTCAAAACCGGTCGCAACAAGGGTGATGCGGATGAAATCAAGCGGAAGATTATCATCGGTTGTCGTACCGAAAATTACTTCAGCACTTTCATCGACACTTTTCTGAACGACTTCCATCGCAGAGCTGAGTTCCATAAACGGAAATTCAGGGTGCATGTTGAAGTGAACCAATACTCCAAGCGCACCATTGATCGACATATTGTCCAATAAAGGAGATTCAATCGCATTTTTAATCGCTTCGTAGGCTGCATTGTCCCCTTTGTATTCGCCGACACCCATGAGGGCCAATCCGCGGTGACTCATAACCGTTTGCAAGTCAGCGAAGTCAAGGTTGATGTCATTTTCGCCGCTGGCAAGGATAACACCCGAGGTACCGCTGACAGCGCGAGCAAGTACGCTGTCAACAATTTTGAAACTCTCTTTGATCCCTAATTTAGGATCGATGATGGAGAGGAGTTTGTCATTAGGAATCACGACAATCGAATCCGATTCGTTTTTCAGTTCTTCGAGACCCTCTTCGGCAAGCTTAAGACGTTTGCGCCCTTCGAAGGAAAATGGCTTTGTAACAACAGCAATCGTCAATGCACCGACTTCTTTCGCGATTTTAGCGATGATGGGAGCGGCCCCTGTACCTGTCCCCCCGCCAAGGCCGGCAGCAACGAAAACGATATCGGCACCCTCTAGCGCACGACGAAGATCTTCATAACTCTCGATAGCCGATTCTTTGCCGACCTCAGGTTTCATCCCTGCACCTAAACCTTTAGTCAGTTTAGCACCCAGTTGAATTTTGATAGCAGCTGATCCTTGTTCCAACACTTGTGCATCTGTATTGGCAATAATCAACTCAATACCAGGAATCTGCTCTTTGAGCATATAACCGATCATATTGCCGCCGCCGCCGCCGACACCTACTGCTACGATTCGTGCTCCCGTCAATGTTGATGATTCTGCGATTGAAAATGGTTCCATACTTGCTCCTTAAAGTGATTAAAATAATTGAGTTGCCCAATTCCAAAACTTGGAAATAGGGTTTGGTTCTTCATTGTGATGCTGCGAATTTGAACCGATATTGACCATCTTTGACGGCTCCGCTTTTGGTTTCGGTTCAGTTTTCGGAACCGCACTTTTTTGCACTGGTGCCGTTGCCGCTGCTGATGGCGAAAAAAGTGTCGGTTCTAGATCGGCCAACTCTTCTTCCACAACGGGTGTGTCATAATGGGTTATTTCTTCCCCTGCATGACGCATCCGTTTATTGACATCGATTTCATAGGGAGTGTATCCGCCGGCAGCATATTTGACAAGACCGACTGCTCCTGAATACGATGGATCACGCAGTGTGTCAAACAACCCGCCCATATCGGAAGGTTTAGCGAGACGTACGGGCATGTTATCGAGAATGGCTACCGCGAGTTCTCGTAACCCTTCGATTTTTGTAAATCCGCCCGTGAGAACGATACCGGCCCCCATGTGATCTTTGAGTCCGCTTTTTTCGATCGACTGGGCGATGATCATAAGGGTCTCTTCCACTCGGGCATAGATAACGTTATGAACGACTTCCAACGAGACTTCATGCGTAGAAGTTTCATCACCAATAACGGGAAGCTCGATAAGATCGTTGCTTGGAGCATAAAGCGACCCATAGTTCATTTTTACATTGTCAGCCGTTTGCAACGGGGTATGCAATGCCATCGATAAATCGTTCGTGATATGATTGGAACCGACTCCCAGAAAATCGTTATAACGAATCGCATGTCCGGAATGAATAACGATGTTGCTGGTATTTCCGCCCATATCGACGACCGCGGCACCGAGCACTTTTTCATCAAGATTCAAAACAGCAATCGCGGAGGCATAGCCGCTCAATACAACACTTTCGACATCGACGCCGGCTGCTTTGACCGCTTTGCGCAGATTATTCAAATTCGATTTTTGTGTGGTGATGATATGGGTTTCCACTTCCAAACGCGAAGCGTTCATCCCCAACGGATCTTCGATAAAGTCTTGATCATCCACTTTGAAGTTATACGGAAGTGCGTGTAGCACTTCGAATTCATTCGGGATATTGGCATTATAAAGAGAGGTATGCATAACGCGGTTGATCTCTTTAAGGGTAATCTCTTTGTTGGGGATATTGACGATACCGCTTGAATTAATACTTTTGGTGTAGGCACCGGAAATGGTGACAATGGCGCTTTTAAGATCTGTTCCGGCAACACGCTTGGCGTCGTTTAGGGCACTTTTAATCGACTTAGAGGCAAGTTCGATATTCGTGATGCTCCCTTTGCGTAGTCCCTGTGCTTTGGAGATACCTGCACCAATAATCTGAGCGCTATTATCGTCATCGATTTCGGCGATGATGGCACAGACTTTAGTCGAACCGATATCGATGGCTAAAACCGTTCGTTTCAAAATCAAATCCCCTCTACATAGATTTCTATTGGATATTTACTCTCTAGCATTTTTAACAGCTTTTGATGGAGTAAATTCCCTTTTAGCTTCATAACGGTGGTCTCTTCAGCTACTGTTTTATCTTGAAGCAACTTTTGTTCCAAAACGTTATATAAAATAACATTTCCGCTCTTTAAGGTTAAAAACCCTTGTTTTTGTTTGCTGGAAAACAATTTATCGACAAATTCGCTTGATTCCGCCGCCGAAAGACCGCTTAGTTTGGTACTTTCCGTACGCATAATGAAATCACTCACAGTACCGGTAAATGTTTTATAACTGTTTTGTGCTAACTCTTGCAGTTTGCTCTTTTTCATCTCACGTGCATACGCGATGTTAGCTTCGCCTTTTGCTTCGTCAAACGTTTTCGCTGTTTCAGGATGAACGGCATCCAATTTGATGATGACGTAATCGTTGCCAACTTTACGAGGCTTCAAGAACGCTTTTTGCGTCGAAAGGGCGGTGATCTCTCTAAACAGCTCAGGGGAGAACGGGGAAGCCGAAGCGGTGATGCTCATTTTTTCAACGGCTACCGCTGCAGGGAGGGTCCCTTTTTTGAAATCAATATAAAGTTTCAATGCTTCTTTGTTTGTTTTCTCCTCTACAGCGTCCTGGAGTGCGGGTTTGCGAATCACAGAAAGATCGTAGGAAGCTTCTTTTTTAAACTCATTTTTGTGATTTTCCCAATACCCTTTCACAGCGGCTTCATCTGCCGTGCCGGTCACCATATCGGGCGTCAAGAGTTTGTACTCGATTTTATCGGCAACTCCCATCGCATACGAAAGGGAGTCTCCCTCAAGCGCTCTAGGGGCAGGGGCGAAAAGGTACAATGTTTTTTGAATAAGAAGTTCGCGGCGCATTGCTTCTTCATACTCTTTGATCGTGAGCTGATTTTGACTCAACACCTCGGCGTAGAGTTGTTTGTCAAAGGAGCCGTTTTTGCTAAAAGCCTCTTGTGATTTGATGAGATTAAACAGTTCTTCATCGCTGACATTGAGTTTATAGCTCTGTGCCAGATTGATAATGAGTGCTTGATCAATCAGTGTTTTGAGCGCTTGGCGCTGTAATCCAAACTGCTGTGCCTGCTTCTCATCCAGTTTCCCTTGAAAAACTTGATTGTACTGGCTGAAGAGATTGCTATAGGCTTTTTGGTATTCTGCAGTGGTGATGGAAATATCGCCTACTTTGGCGACAGCTCCCGATTTGTCTCCGTAGCTGTATTGGCCCCATCCTACAAATCCGGCTCCGATGAAGGCGATTGTTGAAATCCAAATCGTTACAACAAGGTATTTTCGATGGCGTTGCATCCAAGTAATCATGATTTCGTGCGCCTTTAATATGAATTATGGTGTAAAATTTGTTTATTTTATTGCGTTTAGCATTAAACTTCTATGAAATACGTCATAGGATAACGTTGTTAGTGAATTAAAACTAAATTTTCTGCTCTGAAAGGGAAATATGACCAATCACTTTATCTCTGAACGTGATATGAATGTCTTGTGGCATCCATGCACCCAAATGAAAGACCATGAAACGTTCCCGATCATACCGATCGCCCAAGGGCGCGGAATTTATTTGAAAGATTTTGACGGCAATGAATATATTGACGCCATCAGCAGCTGGTGGGTCAACCTATTCGGGCATGCGAACGAGTACATCAACAACAAAGTGAAAGAACAGCTGGATACGTTGGAACATGTCATTTTGGCCGGATTTACCCATGAAGGGATTGTCCGCCTCTCTGAACGGCTCGTGGGGCTGGCCCCAACGGGATTGACGCGCTGTTTTTATGCCGATAACGGTTCCAGCGCCATCGAAGTCGCTTTAAAAATGAGCTATCACGCGCATCGCAATCGTGGGGATAACAAAGCGTTATTTGTCTCATTAACTAACAGCTACCACGGCGAGACGTTGGGAGCTCTTTCGATCGGGGATGTCGCTTTGTATAAAGAGACCTATGAGCCGTTATTGATTAAGGCGATTCAAACCCCATCACCACGGGATCAAACCATCGAAGCTGCCAAAGAGGCGGTTCGCGATTTTGAACGGTTGTTGCGTGAACGAAGTGATGAAATTGCAGCGCTGATTGTTGAACCGCTGGTGCAAGGTGCCGGAGGGATGGCAATGTACCATCCCTATTTTTTGACCGAAGCGAAACGATTGTGCACTCAGTACGGCATCCATTTTATTGCGGATGAAATCATGGTCGGATTTGGAAGAACGGGAACGCTGTTTGCCTGCGAACAAGCCGATATAACGCCTGATTTTCTAATTCTTTCCAAAGGGCTTACCGGAGGCTATTTGCCGCTCTCGGTGGTGATGACGACGGAGTCGATATACGGAACATTTTACTGCGATTATGATCCCCGTCGCTCCTTTTTGCACTCACACAGTTATACGGGGAATGCCCTTGCCTGTTCAGCGGCTAACGCAACTCTGGATTTGTTTGAAAATAACGGTGTCATTGAAGCGAATCGGGAACTCTCCCGTGTGATTGATGCGGGATTAAAACGATTTGAGGGGCGAAAGGGGATTAAGGAAATACGTCAATGCGGCATGATCGGGGTGATTGAATTGGAGGAGGGGAATCCTAAAGAGCGTGTGGGGGTGAAAATTCATCGCCATTGTTTGGGGAAAGGAGTTTTGATACGGCCGCTGGGAAATGTTATTTATGTGATGCCTCCTTATGTCATTACCAGGGACGAACTTAACCGTATCTTCGATGCGATTGAGAGTGCTTTAAACGAGTTGACGTTATAATATTTTTATTAAAAATCCAAGGTTATCATTGTGCAAAAATCTCCTCATATTCCTGTTTTGTATCGTGAAGTTATTGACGCTTTCAAGCCGTGCAGCGAGGGGATCATTATTGACTGCACGATGGGATATGGAGGGCATACCTCATTGCTTCTGGATGAAACCCCGCAACGCCGGCTGATCGGTATTGACCAAGATCCTACCGCTATCGCCTTTTCCACGCAGCGTCTCAGCAGCTATGGCGACCGTGTGCAAATTCGGCAAGGGCGTTTTTCCACGGTTGCGGATGCTGTTTTGCAGGAATTCGGGGATCAGATTTGCGGTATTTTGGCCGATATAGGGGTTTCCTCTCTTCAGCTTGACCAGCGGGAGAGAGGATTCTCTTATGAAAGTGACCGATTGGACATGCGTATGGACCCGAATGCGCTGTTGGATGCCAGTACGGTTATCAATGAGTATTCTCAAAGCGACCTTGAAAAAATTTTGCGTGAATACGGTGAAGTGACCAATGCTAAAAAAGTGGCGGAAACGATTGTTCATCGACGCCCCTTTACTTCGGCCAAAGAACTTTCCGATGCCATTTTTCACTTAATGCCGAAGGGAAAAAAAATCCACCCCTCCACCTTGGTGATGCAGGGGATCCGGATTGAGGTTAATGATGAACTCGGCGAACTGACTCGATTGCTGGATGCCATTGAAAGAGCGCCGCAAAAGCAGTTGCGCGTCGGAATTATCACGTTCCATTCGCTTGAAGATCGTATTGTCAAACAGCGGTTTTCAACATGGGCAAAAAACTGTATCTGTCCGGATGACGCGATGCGCTGTACCTGCGGCAATAATCATGCTATCGGCAAGGTCATCACGAAAAAGCCTTTGTGTGCTCAAGAAGATGAATTACGTTCAAATCCTCGAAGCCGAAGTGCTAAATTACGTATTTTTGAGATCAATAGATAGGTATTCATGAACGAAAAGCACGATATCTTAGATGCAACTCAGGAGATTCTGGCTCCTGAAGATACGATGGGGATTCACTTTTTACGCAATGTTTTTGTGGGGATGTTTTTGGTGTTGATTTTTGTATTCCCCAAAATTTTTATTCAAACACAGATTTATTTTAAAAGTCGAGAAATTTCAACCCTTAACCGAGAACATGACACCCTCAAAGAAGAAAATAGAATTATTCGCTCCAAAGTGGAGACGATGATTTACAAAAACAAGATTTTAGATACGTTGTTTTAGAACGAAGCGTTTCCTATAGCCGGCGAGATTTCAGCCATAATATTGAATAAGAAACCAGATGGTATAATCCACTTTCATTTTCTCTTGAGAGGATAAATGGTGAAAGCGCTTTGTCTGTGTCTGCTTTTCTTCACGCTTGAAGCGGCGCCGTGGCGCGAGATAAAGAGTTTTACCCTTGAAAAAGATCAAGTCGTAAAGGTTATGGTCAAAAGTGAAGGGCAGGAACGGCTTTTGAGCTGGAGATGGACCCTTTACACCGATAAAGCGTTAGTCGTTCATGAAAGTTTTGATCGGTTTGTAGGACAGCATATCCTGTATGCACGGCACACCAATCAAAGCTTTCGAAAGCGGCTGCTTCCTGCGCTTAAGAGTGAACGGGATATTCCGTACGCGGTGGTTGTTTTTAAAAAGTTTGATGAGGGGACCAAGAAGGCACAATTCGATCTATTGCTGATTGATAAAGAGAGTCGAATTGTCTTGGATTATTTAACGGAGAAGTAATTATTGTGATGTTGGAACCAGTAGAAACTATTATTCGCGCGCTTGTAGAGGAAGTCGATTTTCCGCAAGCGACCGAGCTCTTCACAAAACTCTCCGGCGGGAAACGTCTGCGGGCAAGGCTCATATTGACGATCGCGCCTACCCATCCGGATGGCCCCCTTTTGGGTGCTATTGTAGAGCTGATCCATGCCGCAAGTTTGCTGCACGATGACGTCATTGATGAGGCGATGCTGCGCCGCGGAGTCGCTTCGGTGAATGCAACGCACGGCAGTAAAATGGCGATTATGCTGGGGGATATTTTGTATTCCAAAGCGTTTAGTTCGCTGACGTCGTTTGATCCTGCAATCGCCCGTTCTATCGCCGAATCGGTGACACGCCTCTCCGTGGGAGAAATGATGGATGTAGAGATGGCCAATCATTTTAATACTGATCGGGATCTCTATCTCAAAATGTTGTATCTGAAAACGGCAACATTGATTGAATCTTCTGCCTACTGCGCTGCTTTGCTGGAGGGGAAAGATCCGGCGACGTATGGTTTATACGGTAAAAATTTAGGGCTTGCATTTCAAATCGTAGATGATATTTTGGATATTACCTCGGATGAAGCAACATTGGGAAAACCCGCTTTGAACGATTTTGTCGAAGGAAAAACAACACTCCCTTACATGGATTTATACGACGTGTTAGATGATATGCAGAAAGAAAAACTGATCGGATGTCATGGACGCATACTGGAGGCTTCAGAAAAAGAGTGGCTTTCACATGCGATGAGGGAGCATGGCATTATTGAGCGTTCGTATGCCAGAGCGCAGGCTCTTTGTGATGAAGCGCTCAACGTTATCGGCGATGAGGATACTTTGCGTGCCATTATCACCTCTGTGATCCAAAGAAGTCATTAATGCATTATCTGACCATCAGTTTTTCGCATAAAAATTCAACACTAGTTCAGCGTGAAAAACTGGCATTTGTGAATGATGCGGCTAAAATCGCGATGATGGAAAAAATCAATCATCATCCCAATATCAGTGAATCGATGATTCTCTCCACCTGCAACCGTATAGAGATTTTTTGCAGCTGCAGTCATGTTCAAGAAGCAAGCGACCATATTCTTCTCCTTTTAGCCGCGCATTCCCATTTTGGTATGGATGAACTGAAGATGCGAGGCGATGTACTGGATGATTACGGTGCGATCCATCATCTCTTCAGCGTTGCCAGTTCACTTGACTCGATGGTGGTGGGCGAAACGCAAATTTCCGGGCAGCTCAAAGATGCCTTTAAACTCTCGCTCGACAATGGTTTTTGCGGCATTAAAATTTCCAGAGCCATGCAGTTTGCCCAAAAATGTGCTGCCGAAGTACGCAATGCAACGGATATATCCTCGAAACCGGTTTCTGTCGCCAGTGTGGCCGTTGCGAAAGCCCGTGAGTGCTATGGAACGCTGGAGGGGAAAAAAGCACTGGTCATCGGATCGGGGGAAATGTCGGTTATCACGTGTAAACATTTGAGTGCCCATGGCGCTGAGGTGACGGTCATGAATCGGACGTTTAGCAAAGCGGAAGAAATTGCGAAAGAGTGCAATGCCGATGTCCGCTCATTTGAAGAGATTGCCCATGCGGTCAATGAATATCCGCTGCTGTTTACCTCAACCGGTTCGATTACCCCTATTATTGATGATGCGATGATACAAACATGTTCATTTGACCGCTATTGGTTTGACATGGCGGTTCCCAGAGATATTGATTGCGAAACAGAGACACTGGGCATTCATTTGTACCGGATCGATGATCTCAAAGAGATTGTGAGTGCCAATATTGCGATGCGTGAAGATGAAGCACGGGCATCGTTTGTTGTGATAGGGCGTCAGAGCACGGCATTTTTTGAATGGCTTAAAGTATTGACGATTGAACCGCTGATTAAAACGATGTATGAATCGGCCCACAGCGCGGCACACGAAGAAGCGGCCCGTGTCATTCACAAAGGATTTATTCCCAAGGAGTACGAATATGCCGTTGAAAAAGCACTTCAGCAAGCGCTCAAACGGTTTCTGCACCCTTTTTCCGAGCGGATGAGGGATGCTTCCGATCCCCTGCGAGCCGATGCATTGATCGGAGCGATGAGCTTTTTATTGAATCAAAATGACGATCAAACACCACCCACCCAAAAATCTTACAAAGGTTCCTAATGCGTTTTTCCAAAGCTTATATCCCTACCACCAAAGAATCCCCTAAAGATGCTCAGCTTCCGAGCCATATCTATCTTTCACGGGCCGGGTTTGTGACCCAAGTCGCGAGCGGTTTATATAATTTCCTCCCCTTGGGAAAACGGGTTCTTCGAAAAATTGAAACGGTTATTAATGAAGAGATGGAGCGTGCAGGTGCACTGGAAGTGGATTTGAGTTTCGTGACTCCTGCTGAATTGTGGGAAGAGAGCGGACGGATTGAAAAATTCGGTAAAGAATTGCTTCGCTTCCGCGATCGAAAAGAGAATCTTTTTGTATTGGGCCCCACGCATGAAGAGATGATGGTCAGCATCGTGCGCAATCGTGTGACGAGTTATAAACAGCTTCCGTTGAATGTTTATCAGGTAAAAACCAAGTTTCGAGATGAAGCACGTCCCCGTTTTGGATTGATGCGCGCGCGTGAATTTGTCATGAAAGACGGATACAGCTTTCACGCTTCAACCGAAGATTTGGACCGTGAATTTGATGCGATGGAAGCGGCCTATAAACGTATTTTAGAGCGCTTAGGGTTGACGTTTCGTATCGTAGAAGCCGACAGCGGAGCCATCGGTGGGACAGGGTCAAAAGAGTTGATGGTTTTGGCTCAAAGCGGAGAAGATACCCTGGCCGTATGCGATACATGCGAATACGGTGCGAATGTGGAAGCGGCACGCCGTGCGGCACGATCAAACATCCCTGACGCTCCGACGGCTGATTTTATGAAATTTAAAACACCGGAGATTAAATCCATTGACGATTTAAGTGCATTTTTTAAAGTCGATCCGTATTACACCCTCAAAGCAGTCATCAAACGTGCCGTCTATGCGGAAAACAGCGAATTGGTCTGTTTCTTTATCCGCGGATGCGATGAACTTCAAGAGGTGAAAGCGCGCAACAGCATCGATGCGATCGATTTGGTCGATGCAAGCGAAGCGGAATTGATCGAAATAGGGCTTATTCCCGGTTTTGTGGGCCCTCTTGATCAGGATAAAATCCGCCTTGTGATGGACAACGATACGAAAAATGCGACGGCAATGATTTGCGGTGCGAATGAAAGCGATTACCATTTTGTCGGTGTTGATTTAAGTGTGATGAATGAAGCGGCCTACGCCGATTTGGTCGCGGTACAAGAGGGGGATGGCTGTCCTCACTGCAACGGGAAACTGCTGCATACCAAAGGGATTGAAGTAGGGCATATTTTCAAACTGGGTACCGTCTATTCCGCACCGCTCAAAGCCGAATATCTTGATGAAAACGGCCGTTCGACACCGTTTATTATGGGCACGTACGGGATGGGAGTCAGCCGTCTCGTAGCCGCCGTTATCGAACAACATCATGATGATCGCGGATGTATCTGGACCCACGCGACGGCACCGTATCTGGTCAATGTGATGGTGTCGAATATCAAAGAAGAGAGCCATATGAGCTATGCGGAAGATCTATACCGTGATTTGGGACGTGAGGGGATTGAAACGATTCTAGACGATCGGAAAGAGCGTTTTGGCTTTAAAATGTCCGATGCGGAACTGATCGGCTTTCCGTTTACCGTAATTGTCGGTAAGGAGATGGAACACAATCAAGTACAAATCATGGTCCGTGCCACTCGCGAAATGATTACGGTGGATGCAAATGGCGTCATCTCTAAAATCAAGGAACTGATCGGATGATCTACTTTCTGATCTATCTTTTTTTAGAGGTGATCATTACCGTAGAGGTGGCATCTCGCATCGGCGGTTTGATGATGTTTGCCGAGATCATGGGGAGCGCTTTAATCGGTATTACGATTCTTTTTAATTTTCGTGCAACATTGGTTTCGAATATTATGGAGCTCAAAGAACGCCGTATTAACGCCAACGGTTTCTATCAGCGCAATTTATTCTCGCTTTTAGGAGCCATATTGCTGATTTTACCGGGGATTGTCACCGATATTATCGCTGTATTGATACATATAGGATTGCTTGGTTCACTCATTATTAGCCGTTTTATGCCAAAATATCCTCAAGAAAAACCATTTAACCAACCAAAGGACGACCATGTTATTGATGCCGAAATTATCAGCGACTCTCCTGCTTTGCGCTAACCTTTTTGCCGCAACGGACGCCGAAGTACTCGCCTTTTTGAAAAAAGGGATTGGATCAAATCCCAACGTTTCCAATGTGAAAATGGATATTAATGGGAAAAAAACGGTTCCGGGGATGAGCGGATGGCAGGCGTATTTCATCTCTATCGATGCGGATGTGAAGCAGGGAAATGATAACCGCCACATCACTCAAAACGGAACCTATTTCGTCAGCGGCGATACATTGGCAACTGAATTGGTTAATCTTAAAACCGGTGAACGCTACAACGATACGATAGCCCTTGATTTCCCTTCGCAGTTTTATACGAAAAATAATTTAATCAGCGGAAGCGCCAATGCGAAACATAAAGTTGCTATTTTTTCGGATCCGCTCTGTCCGTTCTGCCGCCGCTATGTACCCGAGACGTTGGCGTATATGGCGAAATATCCAGCCGTTTTTGCCGTTTATTACTACCACTTTCCCCTTCCGAGTCTTCATCCTGCAGCCGTTGCGCTGACGAAAGCGGCGATAGCCGCCGAACAAAGCGGCATGGAAAATGTCATCATGCGTTTGTATGCGGTTGAGATTAACCCGAATGAACGCGATGAGAGAAAAATTCTTGAGGTTTTTAACCGAACGTTCAAAACTCAACTCACCGTTGCGGATATTCGCCGTCCTGCGGTATTAAAACAGTATGAATTGGATCAAAGAGCCGCTCAATTGGCGATGGTTGCCGGAACGCCAAGCGTATTCCTTGATGGGAAGAAAGATTCGTCCAAAAATAAATATAAAGAAATAAAGGTTAAGTAATTGATGAAAAAGCTCACCATCGCAACCCGCGGAAGCAAACTCGCTCTTTGGCAGTCCAAGTATATTAAATCGGTCATTGAATCACAATGCAGTGATGTTGAAGTCGAATTGAAAATTGTTATTACTTCGGGTGATAAAATTTTGGATGTACCATTGGCGAAAATCGGCGGGAAAGGGCTTTTCCTCAAAGAGATTGAAGAAGCGATGCTAGCGGGCGAAGCACAAATGGCCGTCCATTCGCTCAAAGACGTTCCGACAGTGATGCCGCAAGGGTTGTTGCTCTCCGCTATCACCAAACGTGAAGACGTTCGGGATGCGATGCTCAGTGAGAAATATGCCGATATCGCCTCTTTGCCGCAAGGTGCCGTTGTCGGTACTTCGTCACTGCGCCGTCGTATGCAGCTGGTTCAACAACGCCCCGATTTGGTCATAAAAGATTTGCGCGGGAATGTCGACACCCGTATCCGAAAGCTTAAAGAGGGTGAATTTGATGCCATCATTTTGGCTGCAGCAGGGATTAACCGCTTGGGATTGGCTCAGAGTGTAACGCATTTTTATCCGATTTCGATGGATGAAATGCTTCCGGCGATGGGGCAGGGTGCGTTGGGCATTGAAACGGTGAACGAGCCGTGGGTATTGGAAATCGCCGCCTTGCTCGAAGATGCCGACAGTCGTTTGGAAACAACAATTGAACGCGGTTTCGTCGATATGCTGCAGGGAGGATGCCAGGTTCCTATCGGTGTCAGTGCCCGTGTTCAACCCAACGGCGAGGTACATGTTCGCTCGACCTTGGGACTTCCAGACGGAAGCGAAATCATGGGCGAATCGATGGTAGTTATGCGTGATGCCACTTCTGGTGTGGGTGAAGCGATGGCACAGCGGCTGATTCAGCAGGGGGCGATGGAACTGCTAAGCCGTGCCGAAGCGATGGCTGATGGACATAAAGCATGACATTAGCGAAAACGCTCGAACAGCTCAGATCACGGAATGAACTGCGCGTCATCGATACGCCGCTGGACATTCATCTTGAAATCCCTCATTTGGCCTATGCCGAGGTGAAAAAAGAGGGGGGCGGTCAGGCGCTTCTTTTTACCCATCCCATTGATTCGAAACGAAACAAAGCGTTCACGGCTCCCGTCGTCATGAACCTTTTTGGCTCGTATGAGCGAACGGAATTTTTGTTTGGACGCGATGTTGAGGGGGTAGCCTCCGAGATTGAAAAACTGCTCCACATGAAACCGCCGCAAAGTTTCAAGGAAAAAGTGGGAATGTTGGGGGATCTTTTCAATATGAAAGATATCTTTCCCAAAAAACTTAAAACGCGCGGTGCTTGTCAAGAGAATATCGTGCAGGGTGATGCTATTGACTTGTACGATTTACCGATTTTGACGACATGGGAAGAGGACGGCGGCCCTTTTATTACGATGGGACAGGTCTATACGCAGAGTTTGGATGGGGAAGTGGTCAATTTGGGGATGTACCGTCTTCAAGTGTACGATAAAAATCATTTGGGGATGCATTGGCAGATACACAAAGATTCATCGCACTTTTTTGATCAATACCAGCGTGCCGGCAAACGAATGCCCGTTTCGATCGCTATCGGAGGGGATCCTCTGTATACGTGGTGTGCTACGGCACCCCTTCCGTATGGCGTCAATGAACTATTGCTCTACGGGCTGATTAAAAAAGAGACGGTAAAACTCGTCCAATCGATTACGACCCCTTTGTATATCCCTGAAGATGTGGATTATGTCATTGAAGGGTGGGTCGATACGGAAAAACTGATGCTTGAGGGGCCGTTTGGCGATCATACGGGCTACTATACGCTGGAGGAATATTATCCGGCCCTCGAAGTGAGCGCCATCACGAGCCGCAAAAATCCCTATTATCTGGCAACGGTTGTCGGTAAACCCCCGTTGGAAGATAAATACATGGGATGGGCTACGGAGCGGGTATTTTTACCGCTGCTGCAAACCAACGCATCCGATCTGATCGATTATCACATGCCAGAAAACGGGGTATTTCATAATCTCATTTTGGCAAAAATGCGTACGCTGTACAAAGGACATGCCAAACAGTTTATGCATATTTTCTGGGGATCGGGTCAGATGAGTTTTGTCAAACATGCTCTTTTCTTCGGAGAAGATGCTCCGAAATTGACGAACTACGAAGCATTGGCCGCGTATGCACTCAACCGTTTCCTGCCGAAATGTCTTTTTATTTCCGAGGGGATTACCGATGCATTGGATCATTCGAGTCCTGAATCTCTTGTAGGGGGAAAACTGGGGATTGATTTGACGGCGTCGTATTCTGCACAGCAACCGGAGGTGATCGATAGCAGCGAATTGTTGAAGATGATATGTCCGATGATGCCGGAAGTCGTCGATGTGACGCAATACATGCGTCATACGGCTAATCCAATTACGGTAATCAGCGTTACGAAAAACCGTTCTCTCGCGCGCACGGCGGATATTTTGGCGTCATTACAATCGTATTTGCGGATCGTCATTGTGGTTGATGTTGAGCGAAATGATATCTATAACCCGTATATGCTTTTGTGGAGAGTCACGAATAACATGGATGCTGGGCGCGATATCGCAATAAACGGCTCCATTGTGTCGATTGACGGTACGTGTAAAAATCAGTATGACGGATTTGAGCGTGAATGGCCGGGAGACGTTAACTGTACTCAGGATGTCATTGAAAAATTAAAATCGCTTTCATTATGGGATTTGGATCCGAAATTGGAACAAAAATACCAACTTTAATACGCTATTGCAACTCTTGTCTCTTTTCGTAAGGATTTACAGTTGCATTAAGGAATCTATTATAATTGCTAATGTAACATTAATTTGAATTTTATTTAACAGGGAAGTACAATTTTGATGTCTAAGTTTAATACTATTATTACCTTCTCTCTTTTTCTAACGGTTAGTGCGCTGAATGGTGCTACCTACAAAGGGCAAAAAGTTTACATTGAAAGCTGTAAAGAGTGCCATGGAGGCGGACAAGAGCTTGCTGCGTCGAAAAATACGAGAACATGGGAAAAAATCATGGATAAAAAAGGTGAAAAACTGGCCGATATCCACATGTCATCGAAAAAAGCACAACCGTCATGGGAATATTTTGAGAGTCGCAAATTTACGAAAGACTCTAAGCATCTGGAAGATTTTTTAACGGAGTACGCTAAAGACAGCGGAAACGTCCCTGCCTGTAACTAACGGATTCCTTCACTCTGAGTACTCATCCTTAGGGGTGATGCTTTCTTCTTAATCAATTTCCGATAAAATAACTAACTTTTTTTATAATATGGAGAGATCATGGAAAAAATGTGGTCCGGACGGTTCGCACAAGATGCATCGTCATTATTGGAACAATTTAACGCATCCATTATGTTTGATCAAAAATTGTATCGTGAAGATATTGAGGGCTCTGTTGCCCATGCTCAGATGCTTTGTGCGCAGGGGATATTGACGGACGAAGAGCTTGCTTTGATCGAAACCGGAATGGAACAGGTTTTGAACGAGATTGAAACAGGTCATTTTGAGTGGAAAATCGGCGATGAAGATTTGCATATGGCAATCGAAAAGCGTCTCACGATGATTATCGGGGAAGCCGGAAAAAAACTCCATACGGCACGCAGCCGGAATGATCAGGTCGCCCTTGATTTCAGACGTTATGTGTTGCGTAAAAACCTCGAAATCGTGGCTCAGATTAAAACCGTTATGAAGGTGATTGTTGATATCGCGCGTGAGCATGCGACGACATTGCTCCCGGGGATGACCCATCTACAGCACGCCCAGCCGATCAATTTCGGATTTCACATGCTGGCATACGCTACGATGCTCAAACGCGACATTGAGCGTTTTGAAAGCAGTGTTGAACGTAATAATGTCTCTCCGATCGGGTGTGCCGCCCTTGCGGGGACTCCGCATAACATTAACCGCGAAATGACAGCCAAGCTCCTTGGTTTTGAGAGTGTGAGTATTAACTGTCTGGATACGGTGAGTGATCGTGATTTCGCTTTGGAAATTCTGTTTAATATTTCGACACTGATGATGCATATCTCCCGTCTTTCCGAGGAGATTATCCTCTGGTCGAGTTATGAATTCCGTTTTGTGGAACTTTCTGATGAATATTCTACGGGCTCTTCGATTATGCCTCAAAAGAAAAATCCTGATGTACCTGAGCTTCTTCGCGGAAAAACAGGGCGCGTCTACGGGAATTTGATGGGATTGCTCACCGTTATGAAAGGGCTTCCTCTGGCGTACAACAAAGATACGCAAGAAGACAAAGAGGGGGTTTTTGACAGTGTTGAAACGGCAGAAATTTCACTCGAAATTTTGCGCGAGGCGCTCAAAACCATGACGGTCAAAAAAGAAAATATGGAGCGTGCGTGCAAGCTGGGTCACTTGAGTGCTACCGATTTGGCGGATTATTTGGTTGAACATTGCGGTGTCCCTTTCCGTGAAGCCCACTTCATTACCGGCAAAGCGGTTGCCCGTGCTGAGACATTGGGGATCGACTTGAGCGAAATTGCCTACGAAGAGCTGCATGCGATTGACGACCGGATTAAAGAGGATGTGATCCGCTATTTGAGTATTGAACATTCGATGAATGCCCGTACCTCTGCTGGGGGGACGGCGGAAGTGCGTACCCTAGAGCAAATTATCTATTTTGATCATTATTTACAGGAGCCCAAATGAAAATTACCGTTTCTCATCAGGATGCTATGCGTTTTGAAGCCAAAACCGAAAAAAGCAGCTTTATCATCGACTGTCCGCAGATTTCGCCGATTGAATATTTTTTAAGCGGAATTATTGCGTGCAGTGCGACTGATGTGGTCATGCTTCCGAAACAGCAGGGGTATGAGGTTTCCAATTTAGAAGTGGATGGGGAAGTGGTGCGCAATGAGAACGCTCCGAAAAAATTCAATACCCTTCATCTTGAATACCGTTTTGATTCGAATGCGGATGACACCCTTGCTGCGCGCTGGGTCATGGCGAGTTTAGAAACCTATTGTTCTACGATCAATACGATCCGAGACAGCGTCGTTATTACTTATACGATCAAGCACAACGGCAACACGATTCGTGAAAATGAGACGATGATCAGCGGCGGCGGAAGCGCCGTCGATTTCGGAACACTCAAAGGGTGTAATGCGTAGTCACACAAGTTTTGCTTGTTTGGGGTAATAAATCTCTCCCGTATCCGAAAGATACGGGTAGCTTTAGTGTGTAAAATGTTATCTAAAAGAAATCTTTCGGATCGGCGTCGGCAAAATGACCCCATTTGAGTTTTGCGCCGCCCAACAGATGAAAATGGAGATGCTTCACTTCTTGTCCGCCGTTTTCCCCGATATTGCTGATAATCCGGTATCCGCTTTCATCAACCCCTAACGCTTTTGCCGTTTCTTGCATAAAGGTACTCATTTTACCCATCTCGTTGCCTGGAATATCGTTGAAACTGTCGTAATGTGTTTTTGGGATAATGAGGACATGAACCGGTGCTTTTGGATTGATGTCATGAAACGCATAAAAATTCTCGTTTTCAGCCACCATGTTTGAGGGGATTTCTTTATTGACAATCTTA
>DASUMY010000002.1:0-4353 GCA_036277435.1 Sulfuricurvum sp. | reverse complement strand
CAATGTCCACATGGAGTTGAACCGCCTTCGTATTCTTCGTAAAGCAGAGCAGACAAAATTGCTGAATCTGCAGAGTGTGACGATCGCGGATGGGACTGTATGGCCGATGCGCAAAGTGTTTGAAAGCCCCCGTGTAAAGCTAAACGGCCTTTCGCTGGATGCTGCTCGATCACGCGAAGGGGTTATTGACTGGATCGATTACTTGGATCAAATCAAAAAAGCGTTTCCAGAAGAGGATAATGAGACCAAAACTCCATGGCAAGTGACGATAGAAGATGTCGCACTTGAGAATATAGACGTACGTTGGAGGGATAATGCTCCGGCAGAACCGTATACCGCTGTGTTGGGCGGGATCAACGTGTATACACAGAATCTGAACAGTGATCCCAAACATCGTTTAACTGCTTCGCTGCAGTGCGGAACCTTTGAGGTGAATCGGGTACGCGATGGGAACGTTTTGGGCGGATTTGAGCGGCTTGACATACAGGGGATAGCTCTTGAGCGAGAAGCAAAGCGTGCAAGGGTTGAGAGTCTGGGGGTGGAGGGAACACATGCCTCCTTGAAACGATTGAAAAACGGTACGCTTGACATTCAGCGGCTGCTCTACGCGCAGGCAAAAAAAGAAGAGAGTGCCCCGGCTGTTCCGTGGTCGTACAGCGTGGGAGAGATCGCTTTAAATAATGCAAGGGTGAATTTTACGGATGAGGTTCCTGCTCGGAAAGTTCAGGTGAATGTGGACGATCTTGCAGTGAGAGTGAACGGATTTTCAAGCGATCTGCGCACACCTATGGATATAGAAAGTTCAGGGAAAATAAATCAAAAGACGACGCTCGAGATTCGCTCACAGATACGGCGCCAAGCGCTTCAAAGCAAAGGGGTATTTGAGCTGAGAAATTTTTCGCTGCCGTTGATTGATCCGTATATCGAATCTAGCACCTATGCGGCATTGCGCCGGGGGTATTTGAGTATCAACGGAGCCTACTCCTATACGCCTGCCAAAACGTCGGTTAAGGGGAAACTGGGTCTGAAGGACTGGGTCGTGGAGGATCGTCGGGATAATTCGGTGTTGCTGGGGTGGAATCGTATAGGAGTAACGCCGTTTGTCTACGCACATCCTGATAATCGGCTGAAAATCAATCAGCTTGTTGTTGACGGTTTGTATGCCAATACGGTTATCAATCAGAGCAAAATATTGAATTTTTCGACACTCAGCACGTCCAAAAAAGGGGAATCCAATACGACGAAAAAAGGTTCCAACCCTTTTGGTATCGACATCGTGAAATTAGCAGTGGTGAACAGCAGCGCCACTTTCAGCGATCTCTCCTTGCCGTTGCCGTTTAAAACGTATATCCACGATATGAACGGGCAAATCCTCGGTATATCAACGACGAAAGATGTGAATACGTTTGTTCGTCTAAAGGGGGGCGTAGATCAATACGGATCGGCCAATATTGACGGCTCTCTCAATACGAAAGCACCTAAATCGTATACCGATATGAAAGTCGCCTTTGAGAACCTCGAATTGAAACAGTATACCCCCTACTCATTGCAGTTTTTGGGGTATAAAATTGCCAATGGAAAACTGTTTTTGAATCTTGGGTACAAGATCAATGACGGCAAATTGGATAGCAAAAATCAAGTAGTGATCAAACAAATCGAGCTGGGAGAAGAGAAAGCAGGAGGATCACCGTGGCCGATGCGCTTAGTGGTGGCCTTGCTCGAAGATGGCGAAGGGATTATCGATATTGATCTTCCGATTCAAGGGGATGTGAATAAGCCCGATTTCAAATATGGAAAAATTGTATGGCAGGTCATCGGGAATTTACTGACCAAAGCCGTTACCGCTCCGTTTAAACTACTCGGATCGTTGATGGGTATGGAAGCCGATGATGATTCTCTCTCCAATGTTTCGTTTGAAGCGGGAGAAGATACGTTATTGCCTCCAGAAACAGAAAAGCTGGATAAATTGGCCGCGGTGTTGGCAAAACGTCCAAAATTGATGCTCAAAGTACACGGCGGCTGGGCCGGAAAAGAAGATGATAGGGCTTTGCGCATTCAAAAATTGATCCGTACCGTTAGTGGAGAAGGTGCGGAAACGGTAGGCAGCTCTGCGGATGCCATGAGCTTGGAAATGCTTGAAAAAACGGCAAAAAAATCACTGGAATCCTCCGAGATCAAAACGTTGCGCCATTCCCTGGAAGAAAAATATCCGCAAGAAGCGGAGTTTGTCCGTCATTACACCCAGGCGTTGGTTGAGAAACTTATTGTACTTCAGGTCGTTACTCCGGCAGAATTGGAGGCCTTGGCTTCTCGCCGCAGTACGGCCATTGTTGGATATTTGCGTAAAAATCCGGGGTTACTCAACCGTGCAATAATCGGACAAACGCAGAATACGCAAGCCGATACGAAAGAGCTGGTCCCATCGCGTCTGGAAGTATACGTACAGTGAATTGTTAGTTAATTCTCTTTACAATACGTTTTTATTTCACGAGTGAAGGAGAACAGCTATGCCATTTACCCCTCAAAAACGTGCGGGAACGATTAACGGTATTATATTTGTAGCCATATTCGCCGCCGCGGCAACGATGATCGCCGATATGGCAATCGTCAAGAATCTCGGAATTTCGCCATTGGTAGTAGGGATAGTGCTGGGTATTTTTTATGCGAATACGCTCCATAACAAGTTTCCCTCAGCATGGGAAAGCGGTATTACGTTTTCCGGTAAAAAGATTTTGCGTTTTGCCATCGTTTTTTACGGCTTTCGAATTACATTTCAGCAGATTGCTGAGGTAGGTATGGAAGGCTTTATGGTTTCGCTTATCATGCTTTCAACGACGTTTATCCTCGGAACCTATTTGGGACAAAAAATATTCGGCCTTGATCGCGATACCTCGATGTTGACAGCTTCGGGAGCCTCCGTATGCGGAGCCGCAGCGGTTTTGGCAACCGAGCCGGTTTTAAAAGCCGAAGAGCATAAAGCAGCGATTGCCGTATCGATGGTGGTGTTATTCGGAACGATAGCGATGTTCCTGTATCCTGCCCTATATTCGGCAGGGGTATTTGATATGGATGCGCGTACATTCGGTATTTTTGTCGGAGGAACGATTCATGAGGTGGCTCAGGTTGTAGCCGTCGGGGGAGCTTACGGACAAGAAGCAAGCGATGCGGCCGTGATTGTCAAAATGACCCGGGTCATCATGATTGCGCCGATGTTGATTTTACTGGGAATTTATCTTTCGTATGCCGCAAAGAAAAGCGGAAGCGAAGGGGGCGGCGTTAAGCTCGTTATTCCGTGGTTCGCCGTATATTTTATCGGCATGGCAGGAGTTAACTCTCTCTTGCAGCAATACAGTGTTCAGCATATGGGTGAATCAATACCGGCAATCATCGCTTCAACCGTGGAGAATATTAATCTTATTGACACATTTTTGTTGACAATGGCAATGACGGCTCTGGGAATGGGGACACGATTTTCAAAGTTTAAAGGGCTAGGTCTTGCTCCGCTCTATACCGCTGGAGCTATGTTCGTATGGCTGATGGTCGGCGGTTACTTCATCACCAAATGGGTTGTCACTACGTTTTAAGCTACCGTTTTCGGTAGCTTAATGCTTCGAGAAGATGCCCTTTTTGTATCTGATCTGAATCCTCAATATCGGCTATTGTTCGCGCTACTTTTAGAACGCGCGTAACGGCTCGAAACGACAAATTAAAACGCCCTATCGCTTGATCCATTGATCCTTGTGTCTCTTCATCTAACGCGCAGTGCAGGGCAATTTCTTGATCACTCAGTGAGCCGTTCAAGTGCTTCTGCCCTCTGTGTTTTTGGTGTAAAAATGCTTTTCGTACCTTTGTATGCAGCTGTTCGGAGGTGTAGGTCGCTTTATCCTCAACATTGCTTTGATGCATCTGTATAAAGAGGTCTATTCGGTCTAAAAAGGGATCGGATAGACGGGATCGATAGCGATTGATCTCGACATCCGAGCATCGGCATGTTGTTGCCGTGCTGAGCAGGTTCCCGCACGGGCAGGGATTCATAGCCGCTACAAACAGAAAGTTGGCGGCATAGGTTACTTTCGAATTCACTCTCGAAATACGGATGTGCCGATCCTCTAATGGCTCCCGCATCGCTTCCAAAATATTTTTAGAAAAATGGGGAAGTTCATCAAAAAATAATACTCCCCCATGAGCCAGACCCACCTCCCCTATTTGCGCTTTATAGCTTCCTCCTCCGAATATGCTGGAGGGGGTGCTGGTATGGTGGGGAGCTCGAAAGGGCCGAACAGGGGTGAATGAAGGTTCCTTCCCCTCTAATATCTCCAGTTTGGCGCATTCGAGCATTTCGTCATTGTGCAA
>DASUMY010000001.1:0-3991 GCA_036277435.1 Sulfuricurvum sp. | reverse complement strand
TAAAAAAGATATGCTCTATTATCTTTTCTTTAATGAAGAAGGTGAAATGGTAACGCAAAAGTTTGCGTTGCCCAAAAGCGGCTCCTAAAGAGCCTCTATATGTTTCGCGAGCGCTTCGATCTCTTCGGCGCTTAATCCTTTTGCCTGTCCTTGCATGAGGGCTTTGGTTTCTCTCCCGTACGTACCTGCTTGATACCCTTTTAATGCATCAGCAATTTGCGATGCGGACCATTCTCCAATGATTTGGGATTTCCCGAGAGCTTGTTTTTCCCCTTTGGTTCCATGGCAAGCCGCGCATTTGCTCCCAAACAAGGATGCCGCGTCAACCTTTACCTTTTTTGGACCAATGGCAACGGGCTTGTCGGCCGGTATTTCCGCTTTTTTAGCGGATAGGGCTTCTACCGGTTTTGCGGACGGTTGTGCAGTTTTGGAAGGTTCCAGCGGCACTTCTTTTTCGATGGGCGCCGATACGGTTGTTGCTGGTGCGGCTGGAATTATGGAGGATTCGTTTATTTCAGCTTGGTTCGTATCGGAAGCGATGGCACTGTTTTGGAGAGGAATGTTGGTATGATTGGGGGTAGAGTCACTGCATCCGATAAGCATTAGTGAACAAACGACGGAAAGAATGGTTTTCATGTGAATTCTCCTAAATTATTTAGGAACATTGTACAGCAGTTTTTTTATTTTTTATTTTAAATTGTAAGAGAGAAGGATTGTATAAAAAAGAGTGTTTTGCACCGAAGTGCAAAACGAAGCGTTAGGGCTAAACTTATTTAGCTGGAGCTTCTTCAGCAGCAGGTGCAACTTCAGCAGCAGGTGCAGCAGCATCAACAGCAGCAGCATCAGCAGCAGGTGCAGCAGCTTCTTCAGCAGCAGGTGCTACTTCAGCAGCAGGTGCTACTTCCTCAGTTGCAGCAGGTGCTGCCTCAGTAGTTGCAGACTCATTGCTGCATCCGATAAACATAGCAGCTAAAAGCATAGCAGAAACGATTTTCATCATGTAAGACTCCTTAAAAAATATGGTGGAAGTATACCACTAATCCCCCCATCTTTGTCAAGAGATTGTGTGAAAATAGTGATTGTTTTTTTTAAAAGTCCTATTTTATGGGGTTTGAAAGAGTAGGAATTTTTTATTTAAGCAACATAATTTATTAATTTTGTTCCTTTTTGGGATGTTTACATCCACTTTTTTGTCCGATTTTTGGTCTATTTACCAACCGTTGTCTTTTTTAGAGAAGTATCAAGAGCGGTTGCATTAAAGTAATATCCATTTTTTCTACGATTTAATCTTCTTAGAGAATCACCGAATTTATATTATAATCCCCATCTTTAAATATCTTAACTTACTTAGGTGAATCCCTTGAAACTAAAACGTTCTTTCTTAATACAATCATTATTGATTGCTTTGTCTTTTTCGAGTTCTCTGTTTGCGGCGAAAGATATCTCCGTACTCTGCTATCACCGTTTCGGTACAGAAGTAAAAGACAGCATGACCGTTACGAATGCTAATTTCGAATCGCATCTCAAATTCCTGAAGGAACATGGCTATACGGTAATCGCTTTGGATACCGCTGAGCGCTTTTTGCGCGGAGAGATTAAATCCATTCCGGATAAGGCTGTCGTTATTACGGTGGATGACGGTCATAAAAGTGTTTATACGGACATGGCACCTATTGTAAAGAAATATAATGTTCCTGTAACGCTGTTTATTTATCCAAGCGCTATTTCCAATGCTAAATACGCCATGACATGGGATCAGCTCCGAGCATTAGAGAGCAGCAAGCTTTTCAATATCGGTTCCCATATGCTATGGCATCCGAATTTCAAACAAGAGAAGAAAAAACTTTCTAAAGAAGAGTATGAAAAATTTGCCGATAACCAGCTGATCAAATCAAAATCGGTTTTAGAGAAAAAGATGGGACATGAAGTGAAGCATCTGGCGTGGGCGTATGGTATTTACGATGCCGATTTAGAGCAAAGAGCGCTAAAGGCGGGTTATTCTATTGCCCTAACGATCGACCGCCGTCCGGCAAACAAAGGTGAATTCATGATGGCACAGCCCCGATACCTGATGGTAAACGGGGATAATGTAAAGCGTTTTGAAGCGGTTGTGACCAATAGAAGTAAAACCATTAACGTGGCGATGAAGTAGTTATTGAAATAAAGACGAGTGAAAAACCGCTATAATATGCGTTTAAATTTCACTCAAAAGATCATCCTTTGCACTTTGAACCTTACCCTTTTGAAAAACTAACTTCCCTATTAGAGGGAATTACCCCCAATCCCGATTATTCCCCTATTGCCCTCACGATCGGTGAGCCGCAATTTGAAACGCCGGCGTTTATCCAAAAATCACTTGCGAAACACTCCGAAGAGCTGCGCCGCTATCCGAAAACGGCAGGCGAAGCGTATTTGAATGAATCGATGCGAACGTTTGTCGCTCGCCGTTTCGGGGTGGAGCTAAACCCCAACGAGTTGATCAGCTGTTTCGGTACGCGTGAAGTTCTTTTCAATTTTCCGCAATATTATCTGTTTGAGAAACAAAACCCGGTCATGGCTTATACCAATCCGTTTTATCAGATTTATGAGGGTGCCGCGATTGCGTCCCGTGCACGTGTTATACATCTTAATCTGACAGAGGCTAATAGCTTCAAGCCGGTTATCAATGAAGAAGAGCTGGCTGAATGCGATTTGGTGATTCTCAATTTCCCGAATAATCCGACAGCATCCGTTCTGAATGTGGAAGAACTGGGTCAATGGGTGAAACTTGCTTTGAAACATGACTTTTTGCTGATCAATGACGAATGCTACAGCGAAATTTTTACCGCCCAAAAAGTTCCCTCACTTCTGGAAGCATCGATTCATGTCGGGAATACATCGTTTAAAAATGTGCTGGTCATCAATTCGATTTCCAAACGCTCTTCTGCACCGGGATTGCGCAGCGGATTCATTGCCGGAGACGCCCAGATTCTCAAAGGGTATGCACAGTATCGCACCTATGTCGGATGTGCGTCACCGCTTCCGTTACAGGCGGCAGCGGCGATGGCATGGAGTGATGATGGTCATGTGCAAACGGCGAGAGAGGTCTATGCGGCGAATTTCAAAGCGGCACAGGAGATTTTGGGTATTCAAACGTCCGAAGCGACCTTTTACGTTTGGCTCAAAGTACCCGATGCATTGGCATTTACCCAAATGTTATATCGTGATTATAATGTCAAAGTGTTGCCGGGGGAATTTCTGGCTCGCGAGGATGCCAAGGGAGAGAACCCTGGGTTAGGATATATCCGTATGGCATTGGTCGAAGAGACGGTCCGAGTGATAGAAGCATTGAATCGCCTGAAGGAGGCCCTAAAATGAACGAACTAAAAGAAAAAATCCATAAAGCCCAATCTGAGGGAGATATCGCGGCACTGTATGTGTTGGAAGCGTCCGCTCATGAAACGTTTGACGACGAAACACTGATGGCCTATTATGCCAATATTTTGGACCTTGCACTTGAGAGGCTGACGAATGCTCTGGAGAACTTGGAGCGGTTGGATATGAATGAAGTTCAGGATTTTGCGACGTTGAGAGCATTGTACGAGTATGCGATTGAACACTACAGCGCCGGAAGCGCACATGATGCGAGTGCCCTTTTTGAAGTTCTGGGAGGGTTGTCGGAAGACGAGCCATTCAGCGAAGCGATGAAGATGCACCGCGCCGCATGCGATGCTAAAATCCCGTTTGACGATTTTATCGAACAGTATGTCGATATGAACGCGACGCAAAACAGCGGAAAATTCTATATCAGTTTTTTTACCCAATCCATTGAAACAACAGGAGAACCTTCATGAAAATTCATTTTATCGGAATCGGCGGTATCGGTATTTCGGGTCTTGCGAAATACATGCGTTTCAGCGGCCATGAGGTAAGCGGATCAGACATGAAAGATACCCATATCACCGAACTGTTGCGTAAGCGCGGAATTACCGTCTCGATCGGTCATGATGCA